>JAGGZD010000049.1 GCA_021162245.1 Dehalococcoidia bacterium
AGCCTATGCACGCAAATACTATGCAGGACTGGTAGTGGCATCGTGAGAGCTTTCGTGTCCACTATTGCCATCCGACCCCAGGGATAGCTAGCGAAAAGGAAACCACTACAATAGTTGACATCCGCAGTTTCTGCCACTAGAATTTCATTCGAAGGAAAAACAAGCAAACTTCACCTTATCTCTAATTTAGAACCACATAAATATCAAGTGTCAGAAAAACAAAAATGGGCAGGATTAAATTTAAGTAAGTATTTGCTTCGTTCCAAAGCCCTGCGATGTCAAGTCGGATTCGCACAAAACACAACAAAGAAAAGCATAGAACGTTTGCTTTATAAACAAGGCCGTTTCAAGTTCTCATTTCAGTGTCCGATTTGGTTCTAAATGAATATGAAATTGAGTCAAAAATTAAGGTTTCCCACAGCAGGCATAGTTGGTATAAGCTTGCTTATCATCTGTATTATCTCGCTGTACATACGCATAGCTCTGCCATATGAACAAGTCTTTGTCAACGGAACGGTCTGGTTCAAAGGAACGGATGCCTGGTATCATATGCGATTGGTGGATAACTTACTTCACCATTTTCCTCACCGTATTTCCTTCGATCCCTACATTTGTTACCCCTATGGTGCCATGGTATCCTGGCCTCCTTTCTTCGACTGGTTTATTGCTAGTCTTAGCTGGCTTATCGGTTTGGGTTCACCATCTCAACACACGATAGACATTGTTGGTGCTTATACCCCCTCTATTCTGGGTACCATGACAATTATTCCAGTCTATTTCATTGGCAAGGAATTGTTTAATCGGTGGGTAGGCACAATCGCGGCCGCGTTGATTGCTATTCTGCCAGGTGAATTTTTGAATCGCTCTCTACTTGGTTTCACTGATCATCATGTAGCAGAAAGCCTACTTACTACAGTAAGCATGCTCTTTTTGATATTAGCGTATAAGAAAGCCAGAGAAAGGAATCTATCTTTCAATCACCTTCTAAACAAAAATTGGGCGGTTATAACTAAGCCTCTTCTGTATACTTCGCTAGCTGGCATTTTCCTGGGCATTTACCTCCTTACCTGGATTGGCGGTTTACTGTTTGTATTCACTATATCCGCTTGTCTGTTACTTCAATTCATTGTAGATCACCTTAGGCACAAATCAACTGACTACCTGTGTATCATTGGCAGTTCATTTTTCCTTATTGCTTTTATAATTTCATCTCCCTATTTGAGCAAAGACGGATTAAACACCAGCAACAACATACCTCTGTTCATTGCTATTGCAGCCCCACTGATACTAAGCAGCATCGCGAACTTTATGTCAAATAGAACTATCAAACCCGTTTATTACGTTCCCACAATATTTGGGCTGGCTGGCATCAGCCTGGCTATTTTCCATGCCATTAACCCCTCTCTGCTCCATTCAATGCTCAGCAAATTTGGCATCTTCGCCCCCAGTGGCGCAAGCTTAACCATTCTTGAAGCACATCCTCTTCTCTTCCCTTTTGGCCACTTCACATTGCAAATAGCATGGCTTAATTTCACAACTGCCTTCTTCATTTCTTTTATCTCACTTGGCTGTCTCATTCACCACGATATCAAAGCAGAAAGTGCCGATAAGACATTCTTCTTGATCTGGAGCATAATAATGCTGTTAGCCGTCCTGGGCCAACGCCGCTTCAGTTACTATTATGCCATAAATGCCTCTCTCCTCACGGGATATTTCTCATGGAGAATTCTGGAGTCCGCTGGCTTACAAAAATTGCTGACAAAACCTAAACAAACACTGGGATCACATATAATAAAGAAAAAGAGGAGGGAAAAGAAAAAGATACAAACAAGACAAAAAAGTTTTCTGCACCCCAGAGTTACATGGATAAAGGTAATCGGGGCTGGAGTAGCTATCTTTTTTCTGATTATCTTCCCCAATATAGGGCTTCCTGGCATTAAACCCCACACAAAAGTTTGTGGCCTTCCTATCAAATTGACACAGCCAATTGCCCTCCAGCAGAATATCATCGACGAAAGCTGGTACAGTTCACTCCTGTGGTTAAAAGAAAACACTCCTGAGCCGTTTCAAAATCCAAATTCCTATTACGAATTGTATAAAGCGCCCCTTCCAGGAGAGCACTACAAATATCCTGAATCTGCATATGCTGTAATGTCCTGGTGGGATTATAGTCACTGGATAATACGCATTTCACATCGCATACCAAATTCCTCAGCTGCAGGTCAGATTAACGCTGCAGAAGCAGGTAGATTTTTCACCGCTCAGAATGAAACTTCCGCCAATCAAATAGCAGACAAAATGCGCTCTCAGTATATAATAATTGACCATGCAATGCCTACTACAAAATTCTACGCCATGCCAAGATGGGCTGGCAGCAGTGAAGATGAGTTTTTTGGAACCTATTACAGGCAAAATGAGGCAGGAAAACTGGAATCCGTAACCCTCTTTTATCCTGCCTATTATCGCTCCACAGTTACCAGGCTATACAATTTTGACGGGCAGGCTGTAGAGCCCAAGAACAGCACCCTAGTAGTTTTCTATAAAGAGCATTTGGTCCAAGAGGGAGTAAGTTACAGGGAAATCGTGAGCTCAAGCTTCTTCCCCAGTTATAAAGAAGCTGAAATTTACATCTCAAAGCAAGAATCAGGAAATTACAGAATAGTAGGCACCGATCAATTTATCAGCCCTGTGCCACTGGAGAAAATGATGCATTACAAGCTAGTTTACGCCTCACCACAAAAATGGCATGGCAAAGCAGCAGTAAAAATATTTGAGTATAGCCAATGAAATGTCTAATTTTGGCTGGTGGTTTTGCTACCAGACTATATCCTTTAACCTTGAATAAGGCGAAAGCTCTGTTGGAATACAGGGGAAAACCAATAATAGATTATGTCATATCCGCAGTGCCCCAAGATATAAACATCATGGTTAACACCAACAAAAAGTTTGAGGCTGACTTCCACCAATGGCAGCGTGGATTAAACAGAGATGTGGAAATACTGGTAGAAGAAGTTTCAACCGAGCGACAAAAACTAGGCGCTGTAGGCTCGCTCAATTTTTGGATTGAAGGCAAGCCAATAAATGAAGACCTCCTAGTTATTGCCGGAGATAATTATTTTGAGTTTAATCTGGCTCAATTCATAGCCAGATATGATGGCAGACACACTCTAGTAGCTGTCTATGACATAGGTGATAAAAACAAGGCCACACAATTTGGTGTAGTGAAACTTGATAAACATAAGATAGTAAATTTCCAGGAAAAACCCAGTAAGCCTGAATCAAGTCTTATTGCCACTGCCTGCTATATTTTCCCTCGAAGAATATTCCCCTACCTTCATCGATATTGCCAACAAGGCAAAAGGGATAATTTGGGCAACCTTATTGCTTACCTTGTAGATCAAGACGAAGTCCATGCCTATGCTTTTACTGAACCGTGGGTTGACATAGGAAGCCACGAAGACCTTGTGTAACAGTATGACTTAACTGGCTCTAACTAGCGAAGATAACTATTCTCCAATTTCTAAACCAAAACTACCAAGCAAGATCCAGGCTTCCTACGCTCTTAAACTCCGCTCTTTTGCTCTAAAACAAGCAACATAATGATCAGGTTCCACTTCAACAAGCGAAGGTTCTTCCTTACCACATTTTTCCTCAGCGTATAGACACCGTGGATAGAACCTGCAACTAGAGAAAGCATCTGTCACGCTCACTGGCACATAACCCTTGATAGGAATTTCTTCCATTTTTACTGTAGGGTCAGGCACTGGAACAGCACTAATTAACGCTCGGGTGTAAGGATGTATCGGTTTGCTGTAAATAACCTCTGTTGGACCAATCTCTACAACTTTCCCCAGATACATGATAGCAATCCTATCACAAATATACCGTGCAGTCGCTAAGTCATGAGTTATATAAACAAGAGATATCCCGAACTCATCTCTCATTCTTAATAATAATTCCAAAACCCCTATTCTAACAGAAACATCAAGCATTGAAATAGGTTCATCCGCAACTACAAGCTTGGGACGGAGAATCAGGACTCTGGCCACACCAACTCTTTGACGTTGACCACCACTAAGCAAAATAGGGTATCTCTTCCCAAATTCTTCGGCCGGGGCCAATCCAACCTCCTCCAGTGTATCCTTTATCATACTATCTTCCTCAGCCTTACTACTAGCCAGTTCATGAATCCTAACTGTTTGCCTCAAGATTTCACTAACCGTCCTTCTTGGATTAAGAGAGCCATGCGGATCTTGAAATATCATTTGCATCTTGCGCCGCTGGCTTTTTAATTGTTTTTTATTAAGAGAGGTTACATCAGTTCCCTCACAGTATATTTTACCGCTGGTAGGTTCAACCAATCTAAGTATTGCCCTACCCATAGTTGTTTTTCCACAACCACTTTCCCCAACAAAGCCTAAATTCTTGCCTCCCGGCACACTGAAACTAACATCATCGACTGCCCGGACATACTCCATTTTCCTCGAAGATATCAAAGTGGCCAAACCCTTCTTTACAGGGAAATACTTCTTTAGATTCTCGACTCGCAATACTTCGCTTTTTGTCATAAATACACCTTACTTAATTAGATGGCACGCCACCAACCGGTTATCACCCACATTCTTCAATTCTGGCTCCTCTATTTCACAAATATCCATGGCATACGGACAACGCGGATAGAATCTGCAACCCACAGGGGGGTTAATAAGCCTTGGAGGAGCTCCAGGAATACTTTTTAACTCCTTCTTTTCCCCTCTTACACTGGGGTAAGATCCTATAAGTCCTTTGCTGTAAGGATGTAGAGGGTCCTTGTACAAAGAAACAGTATCCCCTTTCTCCACAATCTTACCTGCGTACATAACAGCAACATTGTCACAAGTTTCAGCTATAACAGAGAGATCGTGGGTTATAAATATTATGGGCAGTCGCATTTTTTCTCTCAAGCTATTCGTAAGGGCCAACAACTGCCTTTGAACTATTACATCAAGTCCGGTAACGGGTTCATCCATAATTAAAAGCCTTGGATTGCAAGCAGTAGCAATAGCAACCATTACTCTCTGTTTCATCCCACCGCTAAATTCATGAGGGTAACTGTTAACTCTCTCACTACCTATACCTACCAATTCCAATTGACTCTTAGCTCTTTCCCATGCTTCTTCTTTCGTTATACTTTCATGCTCCAAAATCACTTCGCTTATCTGTTTTCCCACAGTCATTACAGGGTTAAGAGCATTTTGAGCTCCCTGGAAAACCATAGCAATACCTTCCCCTCTCAACAGCCTCATTTCCTCATCGCTCAACGGAATAATATCCCTGCCCTCGAAAATTATTTCTCCTCCAACTATGCGCCCCGGTGGCACAACAAACCTGAGAATGGAAAAGACCGCAGTCGTTTTGCCACATCCCGACTCTCCTATCAATCCCAAGGTTTCATCTTCACTTACGCTAAAGCTAATACCATCAACAGCTTTTACCACACCCTCTCTGGTGAAATAATATATCTTCAAATTTCTGACTTCAAGCAATGCCATAACTGATCACAAACCTCTCGTTTCTCTATATCCTGGCTTCAACACATCGCTCACAGCAGTTCCCAAAAAAGTAAAACCTATTATCAACACAACTATGCTTGCTACTGGAGGCACTATCCAATTTGGAGTTCTGGACATAACTCCTGACTCGAAAGCGAAATGAAGCATCATTCCCCAACTTACAGTTGTAGGGTCTCCCAGTCCAAGAAAAGCCAAAACCGCCTCAGCGTAAATTGCCTCTGTGACTATCAAAACAGACTGAGCGAAGATTATAGGCACAACATTAGGGAAAATCTCTCCAAACATTAATAGAGAATCACTCGCCCCAATACATCTGGACGCCTCAATAAAAGCCCTTTCCCTAATAGACAATACTTGAGATCTAACCACCCTGGCCGTTGTAGGCCAGCTTACAACAGACACCACAAAAATTATGTTCCATATGCTTGGGCCTAACACAGCTGCCAAAATTATCATCAGTGGCAATTGTGGAAGCATCATGAAAAAATCCACAATTCTCATAAGCACTTCTTCAATTTTCCCGCCATAAAATCCTGCTATTATACCTACCAGCGTACCAACCAATATCGTTAGACCCGCTGCCACAAAGCCTACCAGCAACGAAATTCTCGAGCCATATATTACTTGGCTCCATATATCCCTTGCCAGGTCATCAGTCCCAAACCAGAACTGAGCACAAGGCGGGACTAACATATTCTCACAGCTACCAGTTGCACTTGGGTCTACGGTATGCAAAAATGGTGCGAATATTGCTATCACAGCAAACACGGCAAATATTATCAACCCAAAACGCCCCATCTTGTTCGTCCACAACAACATCACAAACCCCTTCACGCTGCTCAGTCCATGAAGAAGCTTAGTCATCTCACTCCTCTCCCCCTACCTTTATTCTCGGGTCTATGTAACCATATATCAAATCGACAACCAAATTAGCAAGCACAATTGCCACAGCAAACACAAGGAATGTAGCTTGCAGAACAGGATAGTCTCGCTTCATTACTGCATCATACACAAGCCTGCCTATGCCAGGCCAAGAAAATACTGTTTCAACCTCAATTATCCCAGCCACTGCAAATGCTAGATTTACTCCTGTAATCGTAACAACAGGCAATAAGGCATTCCTCAGAGCATGATTCTTAAGTATTGCGGATTCTTTTAGCCCCTTTGCTCTGGCTGTAATTATATAATCCTGGCCCAATGCATCCACCATAGCACTCCGCGTCAGCAAGACATATTCCCCACCATACCAGAATACTACACAAAGTGCTGGAAGAAACATGTGCCACGCCACATCCTTCCAATATTCAAATCCTGTAAACCCAGATGCAGCAGTACTTATTCCGCCAAGAGGAAAAATTGAAAGTTGAAAGGCGAAAATCAGCATAAGAATTATTCCCATGCAAAATGCCGGAATCGAATACAATGACAACGCGATGGTAAGTATAACTGAATCAGTTCTCGTTCCCATTTTCCATCCAGCGATTGCACCTAAAATCGTACCTAGGATGACAGCTATAATCAAAGCTGTCACAATTAACAACAACGTTTGGGGTACTCTATCAGCAATCACATCCAGCGCAGGTCTCTTTTGCCAAAACGATATGCCCAGATTCCCATGAGCCAGCTCCCGAAGATAATGAAGAAATTGCTCCCCCAAAGGCTTGTCCAACCCAAACCTCTCCCTAACCAACTGCATTTGCTCTGCACTTACTCGCGGATCCTTGAACATCATACGCAATGGATCGCCAGGTACGAGGCGGAAGATCACAAAATTCGCACACACTATAGCAAAAACGGTGATACAAGCAGCCCCCACTTTCCTAATTGCAAAACCTGCAAACCCCTTTAAAGCCACTTTACCACCATAGTCCTTCTATATTTGAGCTAAAAGACTTAAACAATTGAACTAAATGTACTCTCATGCTAAGTTTTCACTTTTCTCATTTTTCTATCCCCCTAACCACATTATTACAGGCCGTATTCTACTCCCACCAAATCCACTAAGTCAAGAGTTCGAATTGAATCATCTAAAATCGAACCGAAGGGTAGGTTGTTAAATCATATAAAATCGAACCGAAGGTATTTAAGATATGCTCTGGCTAGCGCTATAAAGGAGGTTAAGCCAGGCAATGGAGAGAATGGACATGCACGCGAGGGATGAATATCTAAAGGTAATAAGGGAGAGGTACTTTGCTGCTGAGCCCAGGAAGGGTAAGTCTCAGATTCTTAATGAATACTGCGGCA
>JAGGZD010000004.1 GCA_021162245.1 Dehalococcoidia bacterium
CATTAAGCCTACAAACAGTGTCAAACCTCCTAAAACCACCCTGCCTTTCCTTCATTTTCTCCCGACCCACGGATTAAGGCTAGTTGTGAAGTAGGCCGTGAGGGATTCGAACCCACGACACCCTGATTAAAAGTCAGGTGCTCTGCCAACTGAGCTAACGGCCCGCAGTTCATAAACTATAAGATTATCATATTTATTGGGACGAAAAATATCGTTTCTTTATTGTGAATCTGATGCCCTTGTTGTCAAAACATTAGAAATATAACAGGCAAAGGCAGGATGAACGTCACAAACATAACCACCATCAACAGCTTCAACCGAAAAAGCTACTCTGTTTGGTTTTCTAACGGGATCGCCAAATTTACTCAGCCCTGTTTCCTCCCATGGCATATTATGCCCCAGTATTTCTAGAAATCCCTTCACGTCTCTAGGATGATCTAGCATTACTTCAAAAGGAAGTTGCTGAGCTAAGCCTGTTAATTGGTCCATCTTCAGTTTCACTCGCATCTTCATGAAGATTATACTTTGGTGGTTGTGGGGTGTCAATATAAATTCTACGGTGCATTTTCAGGTTCTGCGCCAGCTCAGAATAACCACAGTGCTGAGTGCGGAGCCCGCAATTGCTGCTCCGAGCCAGCCAAGCAAACACAGGCTGGTGACGATCGCCCCTGCAACAATAACCCCTACAAGAATAGACAGAAAAGAATACCTCAATTTCAGACCGAGCAGGAAAGCAGCGATACAGCCAGTCCATGCACCGGTTACAGGGAGAGGTATAGCTACAAATAGAGCCAGTCCAATTTTTTCATATCTTTCGATGCTTGCCCCCCGTTTCATGGTATGCCTGAAAACCCAGTCAACCAATTTCTGTCCTGCTTTCACGTGACATACAGCCCTGCTTAGTGGATCCAAAAACAGTAGAAGTATGGGTACGGGCAATAAATTACCCGTAGTGGCCAGGCAGAAGGCTTTGTACCATGGCATATGGAATAAATTAATAGCTACTGGCAAACCTACTCGGAGCTCCGCTATTGGCAAAGCTGATATGATGACTATACACAACTCATGGGAAATGTTCCAGCCCAGGATTTCCTCAATCATGACTCTTGTGGTTATTATATCACCAAAGTGAGCCTCCACCCGGTTTCTCTTTCACATCAATAAGGAGGATTAAGCGAGGTGAAGGCAGCGGCCTTTACTGCCTTTACTATATCAGTCAGTTGTCTTTACAGGCTCATCTTGTATTGGAAGAAGCTGTTCTAGAATGTATACGGATGCTGCCTGTCTAGGGTATAATGCACAAAGGCAAAAGAATTCGAGTTGTAAGCAATATTGTCATACGAAGGCGATTTTTAACGTGGAGCATACATCGATAGCGTGGAGGTTTTGATAACTGGCACTCAAATACTTTGTCACGGGAGGAGCCGGCTTTATCGGTAGCCATCTTGTTGACCGATTGGTTAACATGGGTGAAGTAACCGTCTACGACAACCTCAGTTCAGGCAGTAAGGAATTTCTGCAGCAGCACTTCGGCAAAAGTAATTTTCGGTTCATCGAAGCTGACCTGCTCAATTTCGATGTTCTAAGAGAGGCTGTTGCTCACCATGACATAGTTTTTCATTTAGCTGCTAATTTCGATGTCAGAGCTGGCATAACAAACACCAGGCTTGATTTACAGCAAGGCGTGCTGGTCACTCATAATGTTCTCGAGTCTATGAGGCTAAAGCAGGTCGACAAAATCGTTTTTGCATCCAGCTCCACAGTTTATGGTGAAGCGGGTACAAGAGCAGTAGCTGAAGACTACGCCCCTCTGTTACCTATATCATTTTATGGTGCTAGCAAACTTGCTTGTGAGGGATTCATCTCTGCCTTCCGTCATATATTTGATATACAGGCCTGGATTTTCCGCTTTGCCAACGTTGTTGGCAGTAGAGCGACCCACGGGGTTATCTCCGATTTTATTAGGAAGCTGAAGCAAAACTCGGGGGAGCTTCAGGTACTTGGCGATGGTACTCAGGAGAAACCCTATCTTTATGTTGATGATTGTATTGACGGTATCCTCTTTGGACTTGACCATTTCCAAGAGCAAATCAATGTCCTTAACCTTGGTACTGATGCCTTCACTAACGTTACTGCTATTGCCAATATGGTGGTTGAAGCTATGGACTTACCCAGAGTAGAGTTTAAGTATACGGGCGGTAATCGTGGGTGGAAAGGTGATGTTCCTCAGGTCAGATTTGATATGACTAAGATGAAGAATTCAGGGTGGAAATCCAGATATAATTCAGACCAGTCTGTAAGGCAGGCAATAAAGGACATGCTGAGCAGTAATGAATAAGATAAGCATCGTTATAGCAGCACTAAACGAAGAGGAGGGTATAGGAGAAGTAATCTGGACTATTCCCTTGGATGAGCTCAAGAAAATGGGATTCGCTGTCCAACTGTTGGTAGTAGATGGGGATTCGCAAGACAGGACTAGAGATGTGGCAAAGAAGGCTGGAGCTGAAGTTATTGTTGAACCCAGACGAGGTTATGGGCGAGCTTACAAAACAGGATTTGCTCATGCTACAGGAGAGATAATTGCCACTGTTGATGCTGACCTGACTTACCCTGTAGAAAATATCCCTGAATTAGTAAGAATGCTCAGGGACGAGGATCTGGATTTTATTACCACCAACCGCTTTGCCTGTATAGAAAAAGGGGCCATGTCCCTGCGTAACCGCATTGGTAATGGCATTCTCACATTAGCTACCAATTGCTTATTCGGTATTGACATCCATGACTCCCAATCTGGCATGTGGGTGTTCAGGAAAGATATTCTCGCCGGGTTAATGCTCCGGTCGGATAAGATGGCATTCTCCGAGGAGCTTAAAATAGAAGCTTGTCATTTTGCCAGTCTCCGCTACAGGGAAATGCCGATAACGTACAGGCCTCGTGTGGGGCAAATAAAATTGCGAGTGTTGGGGGACGGTTTCCATAATCTTCTTTACTTGGTGAAGAAAAGGCTTGTCCGATGACGCAACATCACAATATGTCAAGCATTAAGGCCTCTGTTGTAATTCCGACGCTGAACAGTGCGAAAACGCTGGAAAGTTGCCTAGTTTCTATAAAGAATAATAACACTCGCTACGAATATGAAATAATCGTCGTTGATGCCGGGAGCTCTGATGAAACTAAGGAGATAGCCAGTAGATATGCAGATAAAATCCTTGACGGCGTACCTTCCAGAGTAAACAGAAACAAGGGCATTGAAATTGCTAAGGGGAATATTATCTGTTTTACTGACAGCGATTGTACTGTGCCACCTACCTGGATTGAGCAATTAGTAAATAAGCTTCTGGAGTTAAATAAGAAAGACAAAAAAATAATTGGAGTTGGGGGTCCTAACTACCCTGTGTCCAAAACTGGTTCCTTAATTTCACTGGCTATAGCCAGAACAATCAGGTCACCATTGATATCCTTCCGTGCTCGGAATGTTACTATGACTAAGCAAGCAGAAGAAACTTTACATAATCCCCCCATCAACTCCGCCTACTTCAAGAAAATGCTTCAAGAAGTTGGTGGTTTTAGCGAACAATATAATGTAGGTGAGGACTTAGGGCTGGATGCAAGCCTTGGTGAAAAGGGCTACCGTCTGTTCTACATTCCCGATATTTCTGTTTACCATCAACATAGAACTAATTTTAACAGATTTGTCAGGCAGATGTATAGTTTTGGCAAAGCCAGAATAAGGGTGGGGAAGAGATTTAAGAAATTCCTGCGGTGGTATCATTTTGGCCCTCTAATTCTATGCATTATGACTTTTTCGCCGTTGATTTTTATTCCCTTCTTGATGGCATTAACGAATGCAGGTTATGTTGCTATTCAGGAACGAAATATCAAACTATTTTTTTTCATACTCCTGTTCACAATGAGCTTTTATGTCGTTTACGGGGCTGGTGAAATAGTTGCTCTTGTGAGAGGCAACTAACGAGGGATTAGGCACACTGTTCTACTGATGGAATAAGTTAGCAGGAAAGAAGTTGCCTGCATCCTGAATTCATTGAGCGGTATTGATACTTTTTCTTATCATCATCTACTCACGGACTGTTTTTCTACTTATAGACAATTATTCACAGAATCAACCGTTTGCAACAATGTATTTGAAAAACCTCGCATAGTCCATAGCATAATCTCTCCAAGAACGCCTTAATCCGTGGGTCGGGAGAAAATGAAGGAAAGGCAGGGTAGGTTTAGGAGGTTTGACACTGTTTGTAGGCTTAATGAGGGAGTGAAA
>JAGGZD010000116.1 GCA_021162245.1 Dehalococcoidia bacterium
GCTTCACGACATGATACCTTATCTTCTACTACCAGTTTCACCGCTTCCTGGCGGAATTCCCGGGTGTACCTTCCTTGTGGGATACCTTTCAGTTTGACACCTCCATCTGTCTATTTTACCCAACTTTGGTGTCCATTAAATCCATCCTACCTCACCGCTTGTTTGATGAACGAGGCTGGATGTAATAAACTTACGTTGTGTTTAACGATGTTTATATAGGAGATAATGACGGAACTTAAGCGTGTGACTGTGTATACCGATGGTGCGTGTATTGGTAATCCTGGGCCAGGTGGTTATGGTGTGGTGTTACTGTATCAGGATAATAGGGAAGAGCTATCTGGAGGATTTTGCAAGACTACTAATAATCGCATGGAAGTAATGGCTGCAATTGTAGGATTAAAAACTTTGAAGGAGAAGAGCAAGGTAAAATTATACAGTGACTCTGCATATCTGGTTAAGGCTATGTCAGAGGGTTGGGCTGAGAGGTGGCGGGCAAATGGTTGGATGCGTAACAGGAAAGAGCGAGCACGAAATACCGATCTATGGGAAAGGCTATTGCAGTTATGTAAATATCACGAAGTGGAATTTATCTGGATTAAGGGCCATGCGGCGAATTTTGAGAATGTGCGTTGTGATGCATTGGCCATACAGGCTGCACAGCAATCTGGACTCCCTCGCGATGAGGGTTATGAAAAATCTCCTGGTTCGTTGTTGTGATTGTGCAAGATTTAATGTTGCTGGAAGGCATATTTTTGATAAAGAAATACAGTTTTAGTTAGCAGGGATTGTAATTCTGCGAGCAAAAAGCGATAATGAATAGCGAAAAATGGCGCATTCGTCTAGGGGTTTAGGACACCTCCCTCTCAAGGAGGAGATCACCGGTTCGAATCCGGTATGCGCTACCAGTAAAATTTAGGGGCATATCTTTTCGGGCTATGCCTTTGCGCTTGTATCTGCACGATTTGGCAGTGAGCTAATTGGTAATAGTAAGATTAGTATCCAGATGGTAAATTTTCCTTCTTAGTTTTGAGTGCATTGTAATAGAGTGTGATGTGGCACTGTCTGAATGCAAGTGTTTGGAAGACTGATTCGCTTCGCCGTCGCATTTTAAAAACTGTGTGAGAGGGAGTTCTTACTAATTGAGCTTGTGCTTACCGGTTTTGCAATACCTGCCTGCCATATTTCTGCCGTAGTCTTGCCTTTTCAATCTTACCTGTGGGATTCCGCGGTATTTTGTTGAATATTATATGCCTGGGTCTGGTGTATCGGGCCAAATTCTGTTCGCAAAAAGTGTTTACCTCCGTCCTGGTCAGGGTTTCGCCGGGTTTTGGCTCAATTATCGCTGCGGCTATTTCTCCCAGCCTCTCATCCGGGATTCCGATAACGGCCACATCATAGATTTTGGGGTGTTTGCGAATAACCTCTTCCATTTCAATGGGGTAAATATTCTCACCGCCGATAATGATCACATCTTTTTTTCTATCTACGAGGTAAATAAACCCTTCGTTGTCCATGCGGGCCATATCCCCGGTGTAAAGCCAGCCATCTTTTATTGTTTCGGCAGTCTTTTCAGGGTTTTTATAGTATTCTTTCATAACGCCGCAACCTTTGACGATTAGTTCTCCAATTTCTCCTTGAGGCGTGTCTTTGCCACTGTCGTTGACGATGCGCACTTCCCAATTGAAACCAGCTTTTCCGATGGCGCCCACTTTTTTCTCATTTCCTATGCCCAAATGAACACATCCTGGCCCTGTGGCTTCAGTTAATCCATAATTAGTGTCATATTGCATGTCAGGGAAGTACTGTTTCCAGTGTTTGACCAATTTGGGAGGTACTGGTTGAGCTCCGATATGCATAAGCCGCCAACAGTTCAAGTCATAGTCTCCCTTGTTTAGTTCTCCTTTATCCATTGCCATCAGGATATCGCGGACCCATGGCACCAGTAGCCATACTATCGTTCCTCTCTCCTTATGGACGGTTTCAAGAATGCATTGGGGGGTGATTTCTTTCAAAATGGTGGCTTGGCCACATGCAATCAGGCTGCCGAGCCAGTGCATTTTAGCTCCAGCGTGATACAGCGGAGGGATAAGGATAAAGTTATCCTCATGTTTTTGATAATGGTGAGCCTTCTCGGTCATAGCAGCGCATGTCATATTCTTGTGGCTGAGAAGTATGGGTTTAGGCGCCCCTGTTGTCCCTGAACTGAAGTATAGCCCGCACCCATCTTCGTTGGCTATCTCTACACGTGTGGGTTTGGGTGAGGAATTTTCTATTACGTCCTCGAAGCTGTCCATGTAGGCAGGGGGATTTTGCCCAACAAGGATATAATCATTTATGGTGGGCAACTGAGAATGAATGGCGTCAACCCTTTCAGTGAATTCTTTTCCCAAAATCGTTGCTTTGGCCTCAGCTATATCTGCGCAGTATTTTAGTTGGCTACTGTTGAATCTGAAATTAAGAGGAACTGCCCATGCTCCAGTTCTAATGATGCCGAAATAAGCTATAAGCCATTCTGTAGAGTTCATCATCCAGAGAATGACTTTATCACCTTTGCTGATACCCTTATCTAAAAGAGTGTTGGCTATTCTGTTTGCACTCTCATCGAATTCTTTCCAGGAGGTTTCTTTTCTTATTCCTTCACTTGGGATTAATTCAACAAGTGCTGTGTCATCAGGATACTCTGTGGCATTCCTGTTCAACATCTCCGATATAGTGACCATTTGTTTAGTGTATCTCCTTCATAAATTATTAAGTGCTAATAGGTAGCCAGGCCAGGCAAAAGAGTGGCCATTTGTGGGAAGAATATCAAGATGGCAGCGGTAACCAGTTGCGCTCCTAGAAAGGGAATTACTCCCTTGAAGATAGTCTGTAAAGGAACATCTGGGGCTATTCCTTTGATTACGTACACATTCATCCCTACTGGTGGTGTGATGACTCCCATTTCAGTCACCAGCACAATTATCACTCCGAACCATATGGGATTGAAACCTAGAGCTAGTATAGCTGGGTAGAAAATGGGAATGGTGAGAGTGATTAAAGCCAACGCATCCATAAAACAGCCGCCCAAGAGGTAGATAAAGATTATGAACCCCATGATAGCCATAGGTGAGAGAGGGAGTCCAATTACCCAATCAGCCAGTAAGATAGGTATTTTAGCTACTGCTATAAAGTGCCCAAAAACTGTAGCTCCTGCGACTATAATCATAACCATACATGTTATCCGTAAAGCCTCTTTAACTGCGTTGAGGAATCCTTGCCAGGTTAGCCTTCGTGTGGCTACCCCAATGAGCAATGCCCCTGCAGCGCCGGCTCCGCCAGCCTGTGTTGGGCTGAACCATCCGCGGAAAAGCCCGATTATCACCATGGCGAATAAAGACAGAGTTTCGATTATTCCAACAAGCCCACTTATTTTGTCCTTCCAGTTGCTTCCAGTTCCTGCGGGAGCGAGCTCGGGGTTTTGTTTACAGAGGAGCATAATCACAACGATGAAAAGCGTAGCGAGGGTTAAGCCGGGGAGGATGCCTGCCAGAAATAGTTTGCCTATGGATTGCTCGGTCATTATTCCGTAAATGATGAATATGGTGCTTGGAGGAATAAGTATTCCGAGGCTGCCTGCAGCGGCAACGCAGCCTGTTGCCAGGGAGTCTGCGTAATTATATCTCTTCATCTCAGGCAGGGCGACTTTCCCCATGGCAGCGGCGGTGGCACTTGTCGATCCACATATGGCAGCGAAGCCAGCACAGCCAGCAACAGTTGCCATAGCTAAACCGCCACGCAGTCTTCCCAACAACGTATAGCTCGCCTCGTAAAGTCTGCGGCTCATTCCTGAGGCAGAAGCGATAGAACCCATTAGAACGAACATGGGAATAACGGTTAAAGAATAGGAGGAAAAGACATGGAAGACGTCTCTGGCGAGGATGCCAAATCCTGCCTCTGGTGAAACCAGGTATCCAAAGCCAAGAATACCGACTAAAGCTAGGGCAAAGCCGACTGGTAGGCGGAGAAGGAAGAGAATAATTAGAACAATAATGCCTATGATGCCGACGATGACTGGATTCATTTTTTTGCGTCGTTAATTATTGCCTTGAGCCCTTGTGCTAACAACACTAGGAAAACTGCGATGGAGCAGAAGGCTATGCTGTAAACGAAAGGGTAAAAAGGTATTTCCTGGGTCATGGAAACCTCTCCACTGGTCTGGAGCACACGCCCAAATTCATAGCTCT
This sequence comes from Dehalococcoidia bacterium, assembly GCA_021162245.1. Lineage (GTDB taxonomy): Bacteria > Chloroflexota > Dehalococcoidia > GIF9 > AB-539-J10 > JAGMDB01. Next base: position 4,224 of record JAGGZD010000116.1, read on the forward strand.
TCCATGTGAGCATGGCAAACAAAACCATCCCCAGAAAATAAATAACTCCATCGTTGATTTTACGAATTTTCTTGGGAAAGTGTGTGGATAGGAATTCTACTTCAATGTGGCCGTGCAAAAACTGGGTATGAGCGATGGAGAAAGCAATTACTACTACACCTAAGAAGCCAACTATCTCAATTCCTCCTGGGATAGGCCAACTGAAAACACCTGAGGCAACTATATCAATTACAATCAGCCCTAACATGGTTGCCAGGGCAGCACCTGCTATCCAATTGAGGCAGTTGCTCAATGCATAGATGGCTTTCTCAAACTTTGATATCTTACTTGACATAACACTGCGTATGGGTGACCAATTTCTTGGGCAAAAAACCGCTTCTCACGATAGCAATTCCTGCTCTACCCAATCTACGCAGAATTCTTCTGTTGGAGTCTTCTCTGCCCAATATTCAGTTTGTTTAATTAAGTACTCTTCGTAGTCCGTTGCTGGTAATCCCACAGCTGTTTTCTCACTTATATATTCTTCTAGTAATGGCTGGGTAGCTTCTACCCATCTTGCCATTTCCTGGGGTGACAGTTCGATTAACTCTCTGCCTTCAAAAGTCAAAAAGTAGTCGATAGCGACTTTGTCATAGTATGTCCAGACTCTGGCGTGTTTTTCTACCCACTCTTCACTGACTTCGTTGAAAACCTTCTGTACATCACTGGGCAAGCTATCCCATGTATCCTTATTCATAACAACGAACATGTTGGCTGTGTATCCTACATCGCAACAGTTAGTAACATATTTCACTACCTCAGCTTGCTTCCATCCTTTCAATACCTCGCGGGGAGTCAGGCTGCCGTCAACTGTGCCCTTGGACATGAGCTCATAAGCCTCTCCCTGCGAACCTCCATACCCCTCTGCCCCAAGAGCTTCAATTATCTTGGCGCCTATACCTGTAGCCCTTATCGTTAAACCTTTGAGGTCCTCCAGTTTACGCACCGGTTTGTCGGTAGTGAACAGAACACCCGGACCGTGAGCATGGAAATAAAGGACATGTACATCATCGAACTCCTTGGGTTTGAATTCCTTGTAGAAATCATTGGCTACCATAGTGGCTACCCACCCGTTGGGGTAGGCATGAGGCATGTCGACCAATTCGGTGGCTGGAAAACGTCCCATGCTATATGCGAGCACAGACATGCCCATATCTGAAATGCCTTCAACAACTCCACCATAGACTTGTGGTGCGGGAGTTAATGTGCCTCCTGGATAGTAGCTAATCTCTACTCTGCCGTTAGAGCGCTTGTTCACTTCCTCACAAAATTGCTTTGCCAATATGGAGTGCAAATGCGTGGGCGGAAAGAAATTACTATATGTTAGTTCTATTGTTTCAGTTGGTGTTGAGCATGAACTAAGTAGTGGCAGAGCTACCAGAGCGAGAGCCAATACTATAAACACCACCCCCTTTTTTAGCGACTTCACTCCCATGAAATTCAGGGCTTCCCGTCTTTTTATCATTTCTCTTCTCCTTAATATTGGTATCGTGGTGTATTCAAACTTTAGCAAGTTGCTCCCAAATTAAGGGAACTTCTTTTGCAGCAGTTTGGTATTATCCATAAGAGTCATGGGTTAAGATATCCTGTAAATAAGCGGGTGAAATTCAAAATTGCTTCCATGTTATTAGTGTAGTTTATGTTCTTTGTCTCATAAATACTTATGGCATAGCTTTGCTTGAGGCAGCACATTCGATTAGTTCGTGAATTGTAATTGAACTCTGTAAGAACTGCAAGCTTTGCATGGATTTTTGTCAAAGCTCTTTAGAAATGTCTCCTGTTAATCTTATTATACCTAATGCAAGATATTATGTGAGCCAGCATGCTAAGTTGTTACCTGCGTGACTACATGGTAAACTTTGCCGCAAACAATGGGACGTGTCTTTTCTGGCTTTCGACCTACAGGTAAGCAACACATTGGCAATTATCTTGGAGTTATCCAGAATTGTGTTTCGCTTCAAGATGAATATGATTGTATCTACTGTGTTGTTGATATCCATGCTCTTACCACGCTTGATAGTACGGATGCGCTTAATGAAGATATTCACGAAATGGTACTTGATTGGCTGGCAGCGGGCATTGACCCAAAGAAGTGCATTCTCTTTGTGCAATCACATGTCCCTAAGGTGATGGAGTTGTATACTTTGTTTGGGATGGTGACTCCTTTGAGCTGGTTACTACGTGTGCCTACATTTAAAGAGAAAGTGAAAATGCAGCCGCATAACGTTAATTATGGACTGGTGGGTTATCCAATTCTTATGGCTGCGGATATTACCCTTTATAAGGGGGAGATTGTCCCTGTGGGTGGGGATCAACTTCCACACCTAGAATTAACACGGGAAATAGTGCGTCGCTTTAATTCTATTTACGGTGATGTATTCCCTGAGCCTCAAGCTAAGCTTGCTTCTTTCCCGTCAGTTTTGGGATTGGATGGAGTGCAGAAAATGAGCAAAAGCTGCAATAACTATATTGAGATATCAGCTCCTCCTGAGGAAATCTTGAGGCGTGTTATGACTGCGGTGACGGATCCTGGACGGAAGTATCGTTCTGATCCTGGACGCCCGGAAGTGTGTAATGTGTACAACCTCCACAAATACTTCACCTCATCGCGAGCGGAAGAAATTGCTGCTGAATGTCGTGCTGCTGACATTGGTTGCGTAGATTGTAAAAGGATGTTGGCTCAAAGTATCAGCTCAGGGCTTGAGTCTTTCCGAGGGAAGCGAGCTACCTTGGTGTCTAAACCTGATTATGTTGCCGATGTGATTGCCGATGGAGCCAGGCGAGCTGAGGCTATAGCTAAAGAAACCATGAAAGAAGTCAGGGAACATATGAAGCTCTTGTAACCTGGTCATACTGAACAGGTCCATAATTAGAATTTCGTAAAACTTGCAATGTGCATTATTCCCCAATTCGGTTGCTCTACGTTTATAGTTACTACTGCTAGAAAATATGTATCAGGGTTAGTTATATCCTGGAGTTGTCGATAGGCGTAGATTGAGTATCCTGAGTGAAGGTTTACTTGGTTAGTTTGTGTACCGGGTGTGAGAACTCCGGTTTAAATAGTGCTCATGAACAATGGTATCGCCAGGTAATAAATCAGGGTGGTGTTCCTGCAGGTAGTAAATATACAAAGGATGCTAATAATGCTGCTGCCAGCATTGGGATTATGGGGTTTGTCCCAGTGCCACTTGCTAGGAGTTTGTCCGAGTAATAGCTTCAGGTAGTCATAATATTTCTCATGCCAGCATCGCTGCGGGAATGGCTACCCAGCAACCATCTGGCCTACTTCGTCTCTGACGTAGTGAGCCAGCTTGACCTCTCAGCGATAA
>JAGGZD010000003.1 GCA_021162245.1 Dehalococcoidia bacterium
GTGTCAAACCTCCTAAACCCACCCTGCCTTTCCTTCATTTTCTCCCGACTCACGGATTAAGGTATTTTTAGAAGCTATTGACGGGAGAGGAAATGCTATTAGTGCCCTTTGTTTAATTAACCAAGAGTGAGGTCAGGTACAACATCTAGCTCATAGTTGTTTGTTTTGTGAGCCTGGAAGTGATGGTATCCACAAGCAGCGACCATGGCAGCATTATCGGTGCAGAGATGAGGGGGAGGAACAAGTACAGGTAGGGATGAAGAATTAAGAAAGCGTTGCGTGAGTAATTTGTTGGCTGCCACGCCTCCGCTAAGTAAGATTTGCTTTACCTCCAATTCCTTTGCTGCTTCGATTGTTTTGGTGACCAAGACATCCACTACGGCATATTGGAAGCTTGCTGCGGCGTTAGCTACCGAGGAAGCTGTGGCTAAATTTCCTCCCCTTTGGGCATAATGCCATAAAGCTGTTTTTAAGCCGCTGAAGCTGAAATCGTGGGTGCCGCTAAGCCAAGCTCGTGGGAGAAGCAAAGAGGGAGTTCCATATTGGGCTGCCTCTTCAATGGCTGGGCCTCCTGGATAAGCTAGCCCCAGGATTCGAGCTGCCTTATCGAAAGCTTCACCAGCGGCATCATCTCTGGTTCTCCCCAATTTCTTAAATTGCCCATGGTTTTTCATTAATACCAAGTCACTGTGTCCTCCAGAAACGATGAGGCAAAGGCAAGGAAATTGAGGTGGCTGTTCTTTTTTTAGCCAGTTAGCATAGATATGTGCTTCAAGATGGTTAACTCCTGCAAGGGGCAGTTGTTCGGCTAAAGCAATCGCCTTAGCTGTATTAACTCCTACCAACAACGAACCAGCTAAGCCGGGACCAAATGTTACGGCAATGCCTGTGATCTCTTGCCAGGTAACCTTGGCTTCGGCCATCGCCTTATTTAATACAGGGATAATGGTGAGAAGATGTTGTCTTGAGGCAATTTCAGGTACAATTCCCCCATATTGAGCATGAATATCTATTTGGGAAGCTACAATATTTGATAGAATTCTATTACCATTTTCGACAATTGCTGCAGCACTCTCATCACAGGAAGTTTCAATACCCAAGATTTTTATGCTGCTAGATTTTCCAACCATTCTGGTTTTCCCCTCTCCTTAAAACCTAAACAAATTCCAATACAACGCAATAGAGAAATATTACCTTGAGCAAACTTCTGGGTGTGAATATTTATTTCATTGATGATGGGACCGTTCATTTAACAGTGTGCAGCTGATCCTCCTTAAATTGCTAGGCGGATATTCTAATTGGCAGACAATATTTAAGCAAGGGGAAAGTTGATGGATTAAAAGGAAGTCGTTTTTTTCGCGTGGAATTGGTGTTGTCATTATGGGTTTTGTTTTGAAATTGTCAGGAGGAGAGGTGGTTATTGCGGCTTGCTCTCTTTAAATAATTCAGGTTGTAGGATACCGATGAAAGGAAGATTGCGATATTCTCCCTTGTAGTCTAGCCCATAACCAACTACAAATTCATCGGGAATCTCAAAACCTACATAGTCAAGGGAAATATTTGCCAATCGACGTGCTCTTTTGTCAAGCAGAGTGCAGACGCGTAGGCTGGCTGGGTTTTGAGCTGAAAAATGGCTAAGAATATAGTTTAGTGTCATGCCTGTGTCCACGATATCCTCAATCATCAATACATGTTGTCCTGTTATGCTGCTGTCAATATCTTTTGTTATTTTGACTACCTGGCTGTCACCGCCACCGTAGTATGATATAGACATAAAATCAATTATGACCGGTAGAGAAAGATGCTGCATTAAGTCGGTCATAAAGCATACAACGCCCTTCAAAACGCCGACCAGGACTAGGCGTTCACTGCTGGCATAATCATGAGAGATATGTCTAGCCAGAGTTCTTATTCTCCTCTGGATCTGGGTATGTGTGTAAAGGACTTGGTTAACTCCTTCTATTTTAGCTTTGCCCTGGGGGCCGTAACCATATTTAGCCAGCAGTTTAAAAAAGTCATTCTTGGCAAGAAGCTTAATGTTAATTTCGGGATAGAGTTCCTTGAGCAATCGCAGTTTGCGATTTTTTGTTGTTATTAGAGGTTGCTGTAGTGTAGTGAGTTCAATGTAAAGGTTTAACCCAGGCAAATAGAAATCTGGTGTAAACATCTCGACTACCGTGTTATTCTCCCAGCGGAGGGGAAAAGAACGAGGTTCATAAAGCCATTCAATGCAATAGAAATCCAGGAGCTTGGCAAATTGCTCTTCACTGGGGTGCACAAATTCCGTTGGCCTTAGTGATGCGGTAGGTGATTGAGGTGCTTGAGCTAATTTCGCTTTCTTCTCGCTTACTTTGTATCTTCGAGCAAGCAACTGTTGTAACTTTGCTCTTTCTATAAGGACAGTATTTACGTCGGCAATGCTATTGATGAAGTCTATATCAGCCTTTGAAAATTGACGAGGTTCACGTGTATATACTCTGATTTCACCAATTATTTCTCCTTCCCTAAGTATGGGGGCTCCAAGTATAGAATGTACTCTTTGTTCCTCTGCTACTTGCGGGTGTTGAATTCGTTTGTCTTTACTAGCGTTGGCAACAGTAACTACTTTGCCAGCAAGGATTTCTGGGAGGCTTTTATGAGCATTAAGTGGGCCTTTCCTAAGGTAGATGTCGCTAAGGCCATATGTACCTACAATGATTAAATACTCCTTTTTATGATCGAGGAGAAAAACGCAGCAGCCGTTTGCCTGCATTGCCTTGGTGATGTTTTTGGCAATAGAATCAAAGATTTTTCTTAAACTTAGAGTTGAATTGGCAATTTTGCTTACCTGTTTCAGGGCCAAATAGTATCTGTCTTTAAAGGTTCTCATCACTTACTCACATTTAGTGAAGCCACAGTTTGGACAGATGTTGCAACCTTCTTGGTGAATTAAAAGGTTGCCACAGTCAGGACATTGCCCTGCCCAGCTTTTAGTTACTTTAGATGCCTTGGGGGTGTTATCCTCTTTCTCGTTTTTGACGTATTTTTGCAACACAGTGGCAATGGCATCAGCGCAGGACATGATAGCATGTCCTTGTTCCCAGGCGATGGATGGACAGCGGATACCACTCAAATGTCTGGCGATAGAATCCACACCTACTCCAGATCTCAGGGCTAGGGAAGTAAGGCGGCTAATGGCCTCAAGTTGTGCTGCAGCACATCCTCCGGCTTTACCCAGGGTGGAGAAAACTTCAGCTATGCCTTGTTCGTCAAAATTCACCGTTACATAAATATAGCCACATCCAGTGCTTACTCTTTCAGTTACTCCTCTAGTTACTTTAGGTCTTTTCCTGGGGACCAGTTTATCTTCAATGTTTTCCCTCTTTTTACCTATTGTAAGGACCTGGCTTTCTCTGCTTCTATCTCGATAAATGGTTATTCCTTTTAGCTTTTCATGGTAAGCTAGCATATATACTTTGCTTATATCGTTAGGCGTTGCTTCATGGGGGAAATTAACAGTCTTGGATACAGCGCTATCAGTGGATTTTTGGAAGGCTGCCTGCATTCTCACATGCCACTCTGGAGATATATCATGTGCGCAAACGAAGAGCTGCTTTATCTTATCAGGCAGGTTCGGAATATCTTTCAGTTTTTTCCCTTCGGCTAGATCCTTCATCAACTCCGAAGAATATTTATTTTCCTTTTTGATTGCTTCCTCAAAGTAAGGGTTTACCTCTATAAATTTCTCGTTTTCAAGGATATGGCGTGTGTAGCTTAAGGCAAATATTGGTTCAATACCGCTAGAGCAATTGGCTATTATGCTCAAACTACCGGTAGGAGCAATAGTAGTTCGGGAAGCGTTTCGGAGGCGAGGCCCATTGGGCACATCATAGATGCTTCCCTTGAAGGATGGGAACACTCCTCTCTCTTTAGCCAGCTCTTCAGAAGCTTTATTTGCTTCCTCAGATATGGTATGCATTACCTCTTCAGCCATGCTGATAGCTTCTTCGCTATTGTAGGGAATACCAAGCTGAATCAGCATGTCAGCGAAACCCATTATTCCCAAGCCTATTTTCCTGGTAGCCTTCGTCTTTTCAGCTATTTTAGGTAAAGGGTATTGATTAACATCGATAACATTGTCAAGAAAGCGGACAGCCAGTTTGACTACTTGTGAAAGCTTAGCGTAATCGATTTTGGGCTGGCTATTCTGATGCAGTATCATTTTGGATAGATTTATGGAGCCCAGATTACAAGATTCAAAGGGAAGTAATGGTTGTTCACCACAAGGATTAGTGCTTTCTATTTTGCCTAGGTGAGGTGTAGGGTTGTGTCTGTTTATCTCATCTATGAATACGATGCCTGGATCTCCTGTGCTATAGGCCATGGCAACAATTTTGTCAAATACCTCTGTAGCATTAAGACTACCAGCTAACTCACCAGTTCTTGGGTTTATCAAGTCATAGTTGCTACCTTCCTCTACTGCCTTCATAAAACTATCAGTTATAGCTACAGAGAGGTTAAAATTAGTCAGTGCTTCAGAACTTTTTTTAGCTGTAATGAATTCCAGTATATCGGGGTGGGTTACATTGAGAATCGCCATGTTAGCCCCGCGGCGCATGCCACCTTGTTTTATCACGTCAGTAGCTGTATCAAAAACACGCATAAAAGAGACAGGTCCGCTAGCGATACCGCCAGTAGAGCCAACTCTATCTTTCTCTGGTCTTAATCGAGAAAAGGAGAAACCAGTGCCGCCGCCGCTCTTATGTATTAAAGCCGTGTATTTCACTGCCTCAAAAATGGATTCCATCGAATCATCAATAGATATAACAAAACAGGCTGATAGTTGCCCTAGTTTACGGCCAGCATTCATCAGGGTAGGAGAATTAGGCAGAAATTCCAGGTTCGCCATCAGTTGGTAAAATGTTTTCTCCATGAAAGAGATGTCCGCTTCAGTGTTGTAAAAAAGCTCGGCTGAGGCAATGTGTTTAGCTACACGGTGAAATAATTCTTGCGGAGTCTCAATAATTTTCCCTTCTTTATCTTTCCTTAAGTATCTCTTTTTCAGTACCCTCATGGCGTTATCGCTAAGTTTAATTCCTGATACCACTTGGCTACTTGCTTGAGGAGAGAACTCATCTGCGCTTATAATTTCGCTGACTATTGTCTGAAGTTGGGAGTCAGATATAGGGTATTCGAGCTGTGATGAAACAAAATTTTCCATACCTGGCAGTGTTTTAGCGGAGTTTAATCGCTGTATCACTTGCTCTGAGAGTTTCTCCAGCAATTTCCTGTCGGTTATGCCCATGGACTCAGCGGCATTGAAAATGGCTTGAGTTACCTTATCTTGATTAATGTGCTTAGCTTGGTTGATTTTTCCGTGGACTTTAGCCATTTTCTACCTCCTTTTTTGGTTAATAAAAGAATTTATCGCATTGGCAGATAACAGACGTAATTGATTTGTTGATGGAGCCGAGTTTTCTCCTTTTGCCAGTTTATCTACTACCTGTTTCAATGCTCCAATATCGGTAAATTCACGGTAAACACTGGCAAAGCGAATATAAGCGATATAGTCGAGTTTCTCTAACTCTGGCATAACTATGTCGCCAATAACAGAACTAGGAATTTCAGCTTTGCCTAAGCGATAAAGCGCAGTTTCAATAGTATCCATTAATTTATCAATAGCTCCTGTGGGTAAGGGACGTTTCTCGCAAGCTTTGCGTATTCCGGAAGAGAGTTTATCTCGGCTAAATTCCTCACGCCTGCCGTCCTTTTTAACCACAAGAATATTATGCGACAACACGCGTTCATAAGTAGTGAAGCGAGCTCCACAACTGAGACACTCCCGTCGCCGCCTTACTCCTTCGTCCACTGAACGAGAATCTACTACCTTCGATTCTAGTTGGCCACAATGGGGACATTTCATAAGCCCCTCCATAAATTGTGCTGTAGGAAAATCCTAACACTACATGTAGTAAAAAGCAAGTCAAAATAGGGTTGATTAGGGGTAGTTAGGCATGGATCTTAATCTTTCTCTCAGTTCCTTGTAAGGCCATGGGGATATTGCTGTTCATTTTCCTTTTGTGGTGAATAGTACCTGGGTAGCATCTTTGGTCCTGCAGAGGTTTCTTTTTTGGTATAATGCAGCTCTTTTATTTTGTGGCTAACTTAAACTTGTTTTGTATGTATATAACCTCTGCCAGTTTCAAAAGAATAGAGGGCGTTACATTTATCATGCAGCGCCCTCTATTGGTAAGCTTTGGATTTTACTGCCGAGAGATTTTAGATGGTTGAGGGACAAATTCTTCTTTGCTTTTGGCGGTATTCAGTAGGTGAGAAGGAGAGTGATATTGACCACGTCGCAGGAAGGATGGAACATCGAGGGTTTCGCCATTTTTCATTAAGTGGCGAAGTTCTTCCAAGTTAGGTGCTCCTTTCCCATATTGGCTACTGAAGCCGGTGGCTATAACGGTAATTCTAACTTCGTTATCCATCTTGGGCTCGTAGACTACACCAAATATGATGTTAGCTCTGGGGTCAACCGCTTGGCTAATAGCTTCGGCTGCTTCATTGCACTCGAATAGGGTTAAGCTGGTACCCCCTGTGATATTGAAAAGCACTCCCTTAGCTCCGCTTATGGAAACGTCAAGTAATGGACTAGCCAGAGCGGCTCTGGCAGCTTCAGCAGCTCGATTTTGCCCACTGCCTTTTCCTACAGACATCCACGCAGGGCCAGCATCTTTCATTACTGATTTGATGTCAGCGAAGTCAAGGTTAATTAACCCTGGAGTAGTGACGACTCCTGAAATGGCCTGTACCCCATGGAAAAGAGCATCGTCAGCCATTTTAAAAGCGCTATCAACAGTTGTTTTAGCATCGCAGAGACCCAGAAGGCGGTCATTAGGTATAATGATTAGTGTATCTACTTTGTTGCTTAAGTTAAGTATACCTTCTTCAGCTGCTTCAGAACGGCGGCCACCTTCGAAAGCAAATGGTTTGGTCACTACGCCAATGGTGAGAGCACCTGCTTCCTTAGCTGCTTGAGCTACAATAGGAATGCCTCCAGTGCCTGTACCACCTCCCATACCACAACTGATAAATACCATGTCAGCTCCCTCAATGACTTCTTCAATTACCTGGCGGCTTTCCTCAGCGGCCTTGGTTCCCGTTTTAGGGTCGCCGCCTGCACCAAGGCCTTTAGTCAGTTTCTCTCCCAGTTGAATCCGAGTAGATGCTTCGGCTAGTGTTAAAGCTTGAGCGTCAGTATTCATGGCTATGAAATCAATGCCCCTAATGCCTTCGCGAACCATGCGGTTGATGGCATTGCAGCCACCTCCACCAATGCCTATTGCCTTAATTTTTGCCGGTGCTGGGGCAATTATCGTTTTTGACATTCGAACCTCCTTTCTATAAAACGCATTTAAATTATGTTATCCTTCAACCACGAAATAGTTTTCTAAATAAGTTAACAAAGCCGCCTAAAATGCCGCCTCTTTTTACTTGCCATGTTGATCTTTCTCTGTTTCTTGCTTGCCATAGAATTAGCCCTGTAGTAGTAGCATAAGCTGAATCACGAAGAACGTCGGTGATACCGTAGATGCCTGAATCTGAAGGTTGGCCTTTGCGTACTTGAATTTGCAATGCTGATTTCCCTAACTCAGGAAGCCCAATCAAGTTGGCAGTGCCACCTGTAAGTACCAATCCACATGGAGCCAGAGTTTGATAATCAGTGGTGGGCATTTCTAGAAGTATGAGTTCAAATAGTTCCTCCATTCTAGAATGGATAATGTCGCATAGATCACGATAAGAAGCACTGTGGCCATTCTCTATACCTGTCACGGTTGCTTCTTTACTGGTGTCCAACCCTGGTGTCACGTTTCCATATACTTTCTTCATTTTCTCAGCTACGTGGAATGGTAAACCTAAGCCAATGGCTATGTCACTGGTCACTTGGTACCCAGCGACTGGGATTATCGCTGTATGGTAGATATTGCCATCTTTAAACACTGCTATATCCGTGGTGCCTCCACCAATGTCAGCCATAATGACACCACTGTCTTTTTCTTCCTGACTTAGCACTGCCTCTCCGCTAGCTAAAGGTTCTAGAATTAGATCTTCAACATCAATGCCAATACTGCGGATACATTTAGCTAGATTTTGCACTGAAGATACTGATGCGGTGATAATGTGAGTCTCCACATCTAATCTAGTGCCATGCATACCCACTGGCTGGTTTACTTTTTCCTCTCCATTTAAAGTGTAATATCGAGGGATAGCATGAAGTAATTTTTTCCCTTCAGGAACAGGCATGTTACGGGCCGCAGACAGAACCCTTTTAAGATCTTTAGGACGAACTAACCTATCATCGTGTGGTATAGATACCACGCCTCGGTTATTAAGGCTGCTTATATGTCTGCCAGTAACCCCTACATAAACGGAATCTACCTTTATGCCGCTAACCCTCTGGGCTTCCTTTATTGAGTTAGTAATAGATGTCTTAGCCTCATCCATATTAACTACAATACCTTTGTGCATGCCGTGGCTGGGAACAACTCCTACCCCCAGAATTTCGATATCGTCCTGTGCTCTTACATTGGCTATTATAGTGGCTATTTTACTTGTACCTACATCAATGGCGGAAACAATTCTCTTTGCCATTTTTACCTCCTTTGTTATTATAGATGTTCTTGCTTACTGCAGGCGCTCGGCTACTCTCATTTTAGCGCTGCGGCTGCGTGGGTTGGATTCTATCTCCAACGAAGTAGGTCTAATGACCTTTCTTGATGTGAGTTTTAAGGTAGGTACATGTCCACAGCTACATACTATTGTCTCTGGTGGACAAATGCAGCTACTAGCTTCGCGTCGCATAAACTCCTTGACTATGCGATCTTCTAGAGAATGGTAGCTGATAACCACTAACCTGCCTTGAAAACGAAGGAGGTTTATAGTCTGTTTCAGAGCCGTCTTTAGATTGTCCAGCTCTTTGTTAACAGCAATGCGGAGTGCCATAAATGTCTTGGTAGCAGGGTGAATCTTGGTGTGTTTATGGCCAAGAGATTGCTCCACTACCTGAGCAAGTTGTACAGTAGAAGTGATGGAGCGGTTCTGTACAATGTGCTGTGCTATTCGTCGGCTGTGGCGCTCCTCCCCATATTCTTTAATGATATGGGCTAGCTCTTGCTCAGGGAAAGTGTTGATGATATCAGCAGCGGTTAGTCTTTGTTCAGAGCTGAATCTCATATCAAGAGGAGCTTCACGCCGGAAGCTAAAGCCACGTCGGGCTGTATCCAATTGCCCTGAAGAAATACCGAGGTCAAAAAGAATGCCGTCAACTGGATAGAATTTGTATTTGCTACAAATAGTTTTAAGGTTAGCAAAATTGTCGTTAACCAGGCTAACTGTTTCACTATAGTTATTAAACCTAGCTTTGTTTGTTTTGATAGCCTCGGGATCAGCATCAATGCCTAATAGTTTCCCCTGGGGTAAAATGCTTTTCAAGATAGCAGAAGCATGCCCGCCTGAGCCTATGGTACAGTCAATAAAGCGTCCTCCTGGCTGAGCTTGTAATGCTTTCATGACTTCATTCAGCAAAACAGGTATATGCGTTGGTGAAGACATAATCTTACTCATTAGCTATATTTCTATGCTCTCCATAATTTGAGCTGCCTGTTCATCGTCTGCAGCTTTCTCAGTTTTCCACGATTCTTCATCCCAAAGTTCAACACGGTTATTAACACCGACAACAATTACGTTATCTTTGATTCCAGCGTAACTGCGTAAGGGAGTGAGTAATGTTATTCGACCTTGCCTATCGAAGGAAGCGCTGAAAGCTGAACCAAAGATGGAGCGGTTCAATTTTCTTAGGTTAGCTGGAGTTACTGCCTTGGCAGCTAGAGTGTCAGCCAGTCTTTTCCACTCAGATGGAGAATAGATAGTAATGCATTTTTCTGTTCCTCTGGCTAGAATTACAGTTTCTTTCATTTCTCGCCTGAATTTTGGCGGCAGAGGGATTCTCCCCTTCTCGTCAACTTTGTATGAATATTCACCAAAAAACATTTTCCTACAAAAACCTCCCTTTTCTCCCACTTTCTACCACTCCTATTATAAACACTCATCGCTATATTTTGTCAAGTTCAGGAACTTGATCTTAATCCGTGAGTGATAGATATATAGCAAAGCTAAGGGGCATGTGATAAATTGTCACCTAAAAGGTGAAAGGCATGAAAAAGAGAAGTACATTGGGGGTTACACTCACTGGAGGGCTTGAGGAGGAAGTAACGCCATGGGCGGGAGCAGCATTATTGGTAGA
>JAGGZD010000076.1 GCA_021162245.1 Dehalococcoidia bacterium
ATGGCTTGTTGAGTATAACTTCAACCGCCCTCATCAGTCTCTTGTCTATCTTACCCCTGTGGAGTATATTGAAAAGGAACTTGCTAAAACCCATAATTCAGTGTTACCTATGTGGTCAGCCAGCACACTCTATTGACGCAAGTTATAACGAGTATTAGTATGGGGCAAGCCAAGGTGAATCAAGCGAAGTAGTTTTCAGGAAAGGTTATAGCGAATTATCTCTCTTCCTCCCTCCTCCTCCCAAAATCCTATAGCAGAGTTCTAATGCATTTATCGAGGCGGTCTTTCTTACTTTTCTGCGACGCGTTAAAGAATTCACGCTGCAAGAGTTCTAGTTCATCCATCTTAAAATACTGGTGGCGGGTGAAGAGAGAGCGCTGGTGTATTACTCTAGCCCAGATACTCCTCCATACAGCCGTTCCTTCCACCGCACACAGCTACCCATCATACGCCGTGAAAAGGCACATAAGACAGCCAAAATCACGAATGAGAAACCGAGTGGATGCAGGAATACAGGCATCAACGGCTCTCTAAAATGCCTATCAGTCAGCCATCGCATAGCCAGTATCACACTCACCTGAGAAATAACGAGTGAGCGCCACGCGCTGGGAGAGGCAACCCAGAATAGTTCCTTCCAAAGAGAGAAAAAGGGGGTCAAGAAGAAAAGCAAGCCGAGTATCAACAGTCCAAGCAGCGCCGCTGAAGACAGCACAGCTACAGAGTACATCCATTTGATAAAGCCTTCCCACATGCTTTTCACGCTCCGGTACATGTGACACGATACCACCGGTGCCAGGTTAATTGCCAAATGTCGGCCGCCGTGTCGGCTTACTTCAACCCCTAGCCAGACGTCTTCCAGAATTCTCGATTTTACAGCCTTGTGGCCTCCAATACGCCAGTACTCTTCTCTGGGAAAGAGAAGGAACTGTCCGATAGCCAGTGAAGGCTTCGGTTTCCCAGAGGACTGCAGCCACCACAGCGGCAACCAGCTCAGAATGATAAAGTACATCAGTGGAATGGATACCTTCTCGGATAGAGAGGAAGTCAACTGGCGGGGAAAGCCAGAAAGAAGAGAGCACCTGGACTTAATTGCCATAGACACCGTGCTGCGCAACATGTGGGGAGCATGCACGGTATCAGCATCGACAAACAGCAGCCAATCACCTTTTGCTTTTTGAGCAAGCTGATAACAGGCAAAAGGCTTACCCGCCCATCCTTCACAAAGGGGTTTTCCTGAAATCAAGCATGTGCGGTTATCAGCAGCCTCCAACCGCTTCACAATATTCGCCGTACCGTCTGAAGAATTATCATCCAGCACCAGAATTTCGAAATTATGGTAATCCTGTTGTTGCAGAGATTTCACACAGTGCTCTATATTTGCTTCCTCATTTCTTGCAGGGATAAGCACAGACACGAATGGCGCTGGCTCCGGCACAGTAGCATTGTCTTCTGGATTCTTGAGCGACCTCAAGTTAAGCACCAGGTTGGTGGCAAAAACAACGAGACCAATAAATATTACCAGTTGATAAGTCATAGTATTATTCCCCTCATCGATGATTCACGCCTTAAGCCTTCGTGTTCGCATCCAGTTGACAGGCCGTACCCCAAGTCCAGGAGAAGCCTTCAAATCAGTATAGTGTTTCATCCATAACAGTACCAGGACGCTTAACATGAACAACGACTGCCAGTATATTGCTCCTGTGACAAGCAGGTAAATCAACGATCCTGTAGGCCCTGTCATGACGGCCCACGCGTGATTAGCCATAAGTAAAGCTCCTATGCATGTGAACACGGTGAACAGCAGCAGCAGATCAGCTTCAGGCAGCAACCCCAGCAAGGCACCGAAGGTAACGGCTACTGACTTGCCTCCTTTAAAATGCAGAAACGGGGAAAAGGAGTGCCCAGCTATTGCACTCACCGCTATCACCATCACTGCCGCCTCAGACAGAACAAAGAACGAGTGCGCCAGGAGCACAAAGGGGACACCCTTGGCCACGTCCATGAAAACAGCCAGCCAACCTGATGCATGGCCTCCAGAACGGAAGACATTGGTCGCTCCTGGATTGCCATCTCCATATTCACGTATATCCTTGCCCAAGAACTTTTGTCCAATCCACAGAGAGAAAGGGCACGCTCCCAGGCAAAATGCCCCCACAACCAGCAATAAGGCAACATAAGACATTTACGATACAGACAATTCCGCTCGAGGTTTATTAATGCCCAGCAGGCATCGCAGCATAGAATAGTCTATTGAATGACTATAGTCAATTAAAGTACAACAACGTTCATCTGAGTTACCCGCAGAGACAAGTTGATGCAAGCATCTAAAGCATATTTCAACAAATCGTAGCAGTATAAGTATATTTTATCAGGCTCGCACTATCGAAAATCAGCGACACAGTTGGTGCCATCCAGGTTGAAGGTTCTGTTTTTTTTTGTGGAAATACCAGTTCTATTGCTCATCACATACATTCCTGCACGTACACTTTGGCTGTCGACTAAAACAATGGGTTCCATGATAGTAGCAGCATCATGATACAATAAAACTGGTACAAGGAGGGTAAAGTGTTTGACGTATTAATAAAGGGTGGCAGCATTATTGATGGGACAGGAAATATTGGATTTAAAGGTGATATTGCCATAGAGGGAGATGAACTAAGGATTCTGAGAGGTGACACTTCGCCTGTACAGGCGAGAAATAGCATCGATGCATCTCATTATATAGTAGTTCCGGGCTTTATTGATGTTCATACACATTCTGACTTAATTTCCCTATCCGAACCGCTAAACGAAGCTAAGATAATGCAAGGGGTTTGTACTGAGATGCTGGGGCTTGATGGATTTGGATATGCGCCGCTCTCAAAAAAGAACCTGGAAATGATGTTACTGTATTATTCGGGAGTGGATGGATATCCCAAGCTGGACTACAACTGGAGTTCAGTCGCCGAATACCTGCGGCGGTTCCGCCACAGGACCTCAGGAAACGTTGCTTACCTTATCCCCAATAGTTGTCTTAGAACGGAGACAGTGGGATGGGAGGCTCGCCAGGCCACTAAAGAGGAGATAAGAGCAATGCAGGATATGATAAGGCAAGGAATGGCAGAGGGAGCTGTTGGCCTTTCTACCGGGTTGTCATATCCTCCTGGCATTTATGCTAGCACAGAGGAATTAATTGAACTATGCAAGACCGTTGTTGAGTGTGGTGGAATTTATGTAACACATGTGCGGTATGACCTCGGAGATGGCATTTTTGATGGATTTAGAGAAGCTGTAGCGATAGGAACTCGCAGTGGTTGCCCAGTACACATTTCACATTATTCCGACGGTATTGGGCTTCGCAGGCAGGCAGCTAAAATGCTGCAATTCATAGACGAGGCTAGAGCAAGTGGAGTCGACCTTACTTTTGATGCTTATCCCTGGGAGGCTGGGAGCACCACTTTGCATTCTTTGGTTCCTCTGTGGGCACATAATGGTGGCCCGTATAAACTGTTGGAGCGGCTAAAAAGTAAGGACGCTAGGATTAAGATGCGCAGTGAGGCCGCCAGAATGATTGAATCAGAGGGAGAAATAATAATAAGCGCAGTTAAAACAGAAAGAAATAAGTGGTGCGAAGGTTTAACAGTAGATGCAATTGCTGACAGGCTTAATAAAGAGCACTGGGATGCAATTTGTGATTTGCTGGTGGAGGAGGAGCTAGAAGTGGCCTATTACGCCTTCGGCGGTAACATGGATGATGTGAAGACTATTATGACCCATCCAGCACACATGTTCATCACTGACGGGCTACGAATAGGAGGAATGCCTAATCCTAGAACTTTTGGCACTTATCCTAAGATACTGGGGCAACTCGTAAGGGACGAGAAGATTTTGACTATGGAACAGGCAATCAGGAAAATGACCTCCTTCCCTGCTCAAAGGTTCGGGTTAGCAGACAGAGGTATTTTGTGGGATGGCATGAAAGCTGATATAGTGATATTTAATCCAGTTACAGTAAACTGCGTGGCTACTTTTGCTAATCCGAAGCGCTTACCCTTAGGCATAGAGTATGTCTTTGTAAATGGCAAAATGGTAGTAGAAAAAGGGAAACACACTGGTACCCTTCCTGGAGAACCATTAACCATGAAAGGCTATGTGGGAAACCAGTATCGCTAAGGTAGTCGGCGATTAGTATACTTGCTCAGAGTACAGGGGGCATAACCTTTTAGCTTTCTGCCCGCAGGAAGAAAACTCAATTCCTTCTGTTGTTCTTACGCTGTCTGAGCCACTGCGGTGTGACTCAATATTAGAGCCCCACACCCCATAGCTTTTTTACCCCATCTTTTAGCTTCTCCACAGTGAAATCTGGCGATTTACATAGATTAGTAAGCTCCCGCTCACCCTCTTCTATCTTTCTGGCTGCTTCCGCCACTTCGCTGGCAATTTCACAAGGTATGACCACAACTCCATGTTTATCAGCATGAATAAGGTCACCAGGATTAACCACCAGACCACCTACCTTCACTGGATTACCTACATCCACCAGATGATCATATGCGTGAGATGGAATTACCTGAGCCGCAAAGAAATGAAAACCCAACTCATGAACTTCATCCAGGTCCCTTACACCTCCGTTAGTAACCACACCCACACAACCCAGAGCTTTATGCATATTGGCATTAACATCACCCCAAAGAGAACCGATGCACGGCGGCTGGTCAATGTCCTGAATAACAGCTACCCGCGGCGCTGGCATTTGAAGTATGTGGCCCCACATTTTAAAATCAAGTGGCTCCTCACGTTTTTTATCTGGCAAGCTGGCCATCATAACTCCAGTACAAGCATAGCCAACCATCACACCCATGTCAGGAAAAATACATTTTATTTCCCCCGACATGAATCCTTCGTTTTTGGGGCGCACGTTGAAAGATTCAATGGCATTCGAAACAGTAGGAGTGGTAATAGATCGGAGAGCATTAAGTTCCTGAGTAGAAAGTGTTTTCAATTCATTCCTCCTTTAGTTCTCTTGTTTTACTTCCTGAGAATTCCAAACTGTCATGAAATCGTTTTGAACTCATATCATAGACACCAGGGTTTACCATCGCTCTCGACACGATTGCCAATAATAGTCAGACTACATTCGGTCGTACCTGCCACCATCTATGGCAATAGTCTCTCCACATATGAAAGAAGAATCATCTGAAGCCAAGAATAGAGCCAGGTTGGCTATATCCTGAGTACTGCCTATCCTGCCAAGGACTGCCATCGCTTTTCTGCCTTCCTTGTATTGTTTGTATTGTTCTGGAGTCATGTATCTTTTGTCCATATCGGTCATGATTGCTCCCGGAGCAATAGCATTAACATTTATTCCATAAGGTCCTAGCTCAAAGGCAGAAGACTTGGTCAGCTGAATAACACCAGCCTTGGACACACAGTAATTAGCATAATCATCGAGACCACCGCCCCGTCCAGAATTGGAGGATATATTGATAATTTTGCCGTATTTTTGTTTCACCATATACCTGGCAGCAGCCTGAGTACACAGAAAAACTCCTTTAAGGTTTACATCCAAAACCTCATCCCAATACTCTTCACTCATTTCAAGCAAAGTAGCGCTATGACAGATACCAGCATTATTCACCAAGATATCAATCCTACCAAAGTTATTCACCGTTTGTTGGGCCAGGTTACGTACCTGCTCGGCCACAGAAACATCAGTCGGTACGCCTACACAATGTCCTCCAAGAGCCTTAATCTCCTCAACTGCCTTCTCCAGGTTAGGCACGTTTCGACTGCCAATTACTACCTTAGCCCCCTCTTTAGCAAACTCCATGGCGATATTGCGCCCTATTCCAGTGCTACCTCCAGTAACAATAGCTACCTTTTGGTCTAATTTTCCCATATCATGTTCCCCCTTTATTTCAGTCATTTTTTGGGTGATATTATCCAATTGTTATACACTCACTGTAGCGCTATGAATGAACTTTACTAGGCTTACGCTATCGAAAACCAGTATCCCAGTCGCTTTTCTTATTGCCTTTGCGTAAAGAGGCATTTCTGTACATTCAAGAACAATTGCTCCAAGATCAGGATTCTCAGCGACCATCTCTCTAGCTACAGAAACAATACCTTCTTCAACTTTTTGAATATCAAATTCTCCAAGCTCCAGCTTCGCAACTCCCTCCTCATCTAAATCCCACCAATTACCTTTCTCTATTTCACCACCACCAAACTGTGTAAGCCATATATCTCTGTATTCCGATTCCTCCATTCCTTTTATCGCAATCCGAGGAGATTCCGGTTGTATCCCACACATTTTTAGTATTTTATAATCGTCTTTCAATAGAACCTCAGAGCTATCAGTTAGAATGCCAACTTTTTTGCCTTTTCCAAGCACGTTTAACGCTAGCGGTACTACCAGTAAATTTGAGGAAAAAACAGGAATATCTACTGCATTTGCCAGTTCCTCCTGCATACCTGCAATCAAACCACAACTGCCTACAATAGCCTTGACACCTTCATCTTCTAACTCCTTTGCACACCTGACATATTCTGATATGTTAAATTCCCTTTTAGATTGTATCCAGTAATTCTCAATAAATTTGATTCGTACAGGAAAATCATAGGTGGACGCATATTGGTGGTGGCCCGGTACTACCGCTGAACACCACCACTTCCCTACAAGCATTCCAATAGCTTCGCCAAAATCAAACTTCGTTTTCACTTTATTCATCATACTTGATTCTTTCACCTTCCTTGTAAAATTATACTCGTAATTTATTTTGCAGTATAAAATTTCCCCATGCTCCCTACCGGCGTAATAATAAAATCTTTACCTGCACCATATTCAGCTAACCAACACGTATTAGCACGAATACCATCTAAATCTAGGCTACCTTCGGCATTAACGGCATGACCTGCACAACATCTACTCCCTTCATACACTTCTTTAATTCACTCAACTGCATCTTAGCTCCCCTGCTTAGTCTTTTAGATCTCTATGAAGCAACAAAAAACCAAATTCAATTCATTCATCTTCACACTTCACGTCATGATAACAACTACTAGGATTGCACCTATTTCACTGCTTCACGTGCTTTGTTCAGTGCCTCTTGCGCTCCCTGGATTAGAAAACTATCATCGTCACCTATAGTATTGAGTTTGAAGCCCTTTTCTATAGCCCACTTGATATTATCTACATTTGCATACATACCAGCTGGCTTACCACACTTCTCAGCCACTTTGAGCACTGTATCAAAGGCCTCTAAATAGCGAGGATCATCCCATTTTGGAGGGACACCAAATCCCAGACTACATGAGAGGTCCCAGGGGCCAATGTAGCATGCATCTATCCCCGGCACCGATAAAATCTCTTCCAGATTCTTAATCGCCTCCGCAGTCTCAACCTGGACAATTATGAGAATCTCATCGTTCGCTGTATCCAAATACGTCGGGTCGAACATTGCAGCTCTCCTGGGGCCAACTCCCCTGAGCCCTTCAGGTGGGTATTTACACGCCCTTACTGCACTTTCGGCATCCTCCTTCGAGTTGACCCACGGGACAAGAACACCATAGGCACCTATATCCAGGACACGTTTGATAACAACAGCATCGTTCCACTGTGGTCTCACAATAGGAATACAGCTGGTCCCATTCATAGCCTGCATCATCCGCTGCAACGTCTGAAAATCCAGGGGGCCATGCTCAGCATCCAGTAGAAGCCAATCAAACCCCAGATGAGATAACCACTCAGTCACATCTGCATGTCCAATGCCAGCGAAAGTTCCATGGACTACCTTGCCTTGCTTCAATTTCTCTTTAAGTGAATTCTTCAATGTTTAACACCTCCTGTTAATTTCCTTAATCTCCTTTGTCTGGAGATTAAATAAGCAATACATCATCTTGTTTGCCAGGCCAGATATGTTCCAGAATAACTTAACCATCACCAATATTCATTCTTCTCAAGCCTGGCTCAGGGTACCCTCGGCAATCATAGCATCAACAGAGTCACCAAAAGCTTTTACTGTTTGGTCAATGTCCTCTTTGGTATGAGCTGCCGAAAGGATAAATATTTCCCCATCCATGGTAGCAACACCACGCTGAAGTAGATGAAGGCATAATCGACCCTGCGTGGCTGCCGCTGTTGGAGCCATAATCTTCTCGATATCCCTGGTAGGTGGCATAGTATCGTCAGACGGTTCATAATCAATCGGACCAACATAGAAATGAACTATAGTACGGCTATAGAGACGACCATTAACGTTACGCTCTTTCAGAATTTTGTTCCCCTTCTCCCGAAGGTAATCAGCACGCTGACGAGCTACCTTTTGCGGTTCACCACCCTGATAGAGCTTACAAGCAGCGATACCAGCTGAGCTTAAGAGGGGGTTAGCATTCCAGGTCCCTGGATGGTTGACGCGTCGCTCATAGGGAGCCTCTGGATTGAGTCCTTCCATTATATCAGCTCGACCCGCTACAGCACCAACAGGAAGTCCTCCACCCACACACTTACCAAGGGTAGTCAAATCTGGTCTCACCCCTACCAAAGACTGCCAGCCACCTGGGGCGTCTCGAAAACCAGTAACCACTTCGTCAAGAACCCAAACAGTACCATATTTATGCGCAAGGTCAGACAACGCTCGAACAAAGTCAGTGTCTATTGGAACCTGTCCATCCATATGGGCACCACCACCTTCAGTCAAGAGGACAGCATATTCTTTTTTGGCCAGCTCTTCTTCCAGCCTGTTAAGATTGTTAAAAGGAATAACACTCACCTCATCTGCTACAGCCCCAGCACTGCCTAGCGTTGCCAATTCATCGGCCCAACCATGATAATTCTCTACAAACCTGAGCACCTTCCGCCTGCCAGTAAAAGCTCGCCCCAACCTTATCGCCATCATATTAGCTTCCTGCCCGCAAGAACAAAACTCCACTCTTTCTGCCATAGGCAGCATGCTCTTTATCAGTTCAGCCCATTCCACTTCCAACTCATGGTTTTCACCGTAATGAACTCCTTTGGCCATTTGCTCTTGCACTGCCTGCACTATTGCAGGGTGACTGTGCCCCAATATCAGAGTCCCGTGCCCCATCACAAAATCGATGTATTCATTACCATCTACATCCCACTTCCGCGAGCCCTTAGCATGAGTAATGTAAGGTCTAAAAGGTTTAAGTATACGTGACTGATGGGTAGCACCATCAGCAGCAAAAACCTTTACTGCCCGTTCATGCAATTTCTCCGACCCTGGGTGGGTCTTCTTATATTCTTTGATTAAGTTCTCTCCAGATAACATTTATGCCTCCGTATCTATAAATTTATTAGCTTGTCCTATTATACATTAACCCCTAGACATGAAACCACAGGTAAATCCTTCATAGTTACCAGTCCTGGCGGAGCCTCGACAACACGGTGAACGGAGTTGACAATCATGGCTGCGGTAGATATATCCCCATGAGCGCCTCCCTTAATAATCACCTCCATATTGGGAACTCCTGTTATGTATACACCATCATAAGACTGTGGAGCCCCCACAGATGCCTCGAATTCCAAAGTTATCAGCTCTTTCTCTGCCCTGATTCCTCTGCCGACTTGCCTAACACCAGCTATTTGTCCTGCTTCCACTGTTACGAAATTAGTCTTCACCTGACCTTTGGCAACTATCGGCTCAATGCTAGTCGTAACCTCGTCTAACTCCCAACCTAGACCACTAGCAATCATTGCTACAGATTCAGCCAGGCCAACATGCCTCAGGGTGCCTGCAGCTACTCGCTTCTTAAATTCTTCATTTGTACATCCCGCTCCTATCTTCTTCTGGAAAGGACCTCGGCGTGTAGAAGCATCTTGAATTCTGACCACCCTGACATGCTTAACCTCCTGGCATACTCCAGTCATAAATAGCGGCCAGACGTCCATAAGGAATCCCGGATTCACCCCTGTCCCCAGTACCGTAACACCATTCGCCTTAGCCAGTTTATCAAGCTCAGCCGACAGTTGCGGTTCCTCTCTGTATGGGTAAGACAACTCTTCACAACTTGACACTACGTTAACCCCAGCTTTTATACACTTCTCCAACTGTGAGTAAACGACTTTCAAGGAAGAGACAGTGGTAAGGAAAACAACATCAGGCTTAGTCTGAGACAAAACAGCATCAGCCTTACCAGAAATATTAACACCCAGCTTCTCACCGAGACCAGCAACTTCAGCCAAATCGCGTCCTGCTATGCTCGGATCAATATCAACTGCACCAACAATTTCAATATCAGATCTTCGCCCCGCAAACCTGGCTACACTACACCCAATAGGGCCACACCCAAATTGTACTGCTCTAACTTTCATGGCCATTTTAATTATTACCTCCTTATCAAAATGCAAAATTATTATTTAAATTTCAATCCATACCCATGTACTTGTACCTCTTTCCTATCTCTTTTAGTAAATCTGCGAAGTCCCACTGCCCTAACAGAATACTAATTAGTATGTCTAATATCCCTATGATATCCACTTTAGCCAAGTAAGATATTGCTGCTCGCCGGGTTCCAATACACCACCACCTCTTCACCAGGCGAAAACTGGGTTTCCTGCCCAAATTCACTGCCCAAGTTCGCAGTTATCTGTTCACCTGTCCTGCCGATAACGACCTTCGTCTCAATGAAATCACCCTGGTAAATCATCTCCACTATCTTCCCCTCAAACTTGTTGCCTACCTTTACATCAGTGCCTTTATGTGAAATACCTATCAACTCAGGATGAACTGATACACCTGTAATTTCTTTACTATTCCCATCCTTATCCTTGCCTTTAAGAGCAATAATCTTCAATCCGCTTTCTGTCTCTATCTCCACATTCTTCCCAGCCTTATCTCTCGCTTTCCCTGGGAAAATGTTGCTGGCGCCCATGAAATCAGCTATAAGCTTTGTCTTTGGTGTCTCATAAATGTCTCTGGCACTCCCAATTTGCTCTAACTTACCATTAGCCATTACCGCTATTATGTCCGATATACTGAGCGCTACCTTCTGGTCATGCGTCACATAAAGGAAGGTTATCCCTACTTCTCGCTGTATCCGCTTCAACTCTACCTGCATCTCCTTCCTCAACTTCCTGTCCAGCGACGCTAACGGCTCATCTAAAAGCAGAATCTTTGGCCTTAAAACTAAAGACCTCGCCAGCGCAACCCGCTGTCGTTGCCCTCCACTGAGCTGAGCCGGGTGCCGCTTCTCCATCCCTCCAAGTCCCATAAGCTCCACCATCTCTCCTATCCTTACCTTTATCTCCGCCTTGTCAACTTTCCTTCGCTCTAAACCATAGGCTATATTGCCCTCTACCGTCATGTGAGGGAAAAGAGCCAGCGTTTGAAATACCGTGCTACAATCTCTATTGTATGCAGGAACATCATTAATTACTTCGCCATCAATTAAAATATCACCTTCGTCCAGCATCTCCAGTCCCGCAACTAACCTCAAAGTCGTGGTTTTCCCACAACCACTGGGGCCTAAAAGCGAAAATACCTTCCCCTGCTCTACCTTTAAATCAACATGGTCCACTGCAACAAGTCCAGAGAATTTCTTGACTACTCCTCTTAGCTCTACGCAGGGCGCACTATTTTTATTTGTCAACGTTTTTCTCCTTGTTCTTATTAACTTACTTTTTTCTTCTGTAACAAATTCATGAGCAATAATCCAATAACAGGAAGTACTACGAAAATAGTACCAATGGTATTGATTACAGAAGTTGCGCCATATCGAAGCTGTGAAAAAACATAAATAGGCAAAGTTGTGGTCCCTATTCCACACACAAAGTAGGTAATAGTGAAATCATCAAATGACCAGGGGAAAATCAAGGCCGCTGAGGCAATAATCGCGGGAAGCAACACAGGCAAAGTTACTTTTCTCCAGGTGGTTAGAACATTTGCACCAAGGTCTGCTGATGCTTCTTCCAGGGTCCAATCTATTCTCCCCATCCTGCCTAGAACAACAAACGTAGCTAAAGGGGCACTGAAAGTGACATGAGCTATTATAATGCTCGGATACCCCAGGGGGATATTAACCACTCTAGTGAAAAAGACCAGCAGAGCGCCTCCCGTCACCACATAAGGCACTGTAATAGGTAACAAGATACTTGTTCTTAAGAATTTCTTGCCATGAAATTTATATTTATATAAGCCATACGCCGTTAAAGTTCCTATTATCGTAGACAGAACAACAGTAACAAGCGCTACAGTAAGACTCATTTTAAGCGCATTTCTTATGCCTACATTGTTAATAATATCCGCATACCATCTTAAGGTAAAACCTTCCCATTTAATGCCAAACTTGTTGTTGCTAAAAGATAAAACAACAAGAACAATAGTAGGCAGCCACAGGAACAGGTAAACCAAGATGGCTGATACCGGTAATATTTTAGATGTTATATTCTTGGTTTCCACTTTTACATCATTCTTTCCAATACTTCCTCCCCACCCATTTTTACAGAAAGATATATTATAAGAACAACTATGGTAGTTAAAACTACGGCTATACTGGAGCCCGCAGGAATATTCCCAAGCTTAATATACTGCTCCTCAATCAGGTTCCCAGCCATCATAACTTTAGCCCCACCTAATAACATGGGAACAAGCCACTCCCCTAAAGAAGGAATAAATACCAATATTGTACCTGCAAGTATCCCCCCTTTAGTTAAAGGCAAGGTCACTGTAAAAAACCTCTTCAAAGGAGTCGCACCCAGGTCTTCAGATGCCTCTAGCAAAGACGGATCAAGACCCTCCAGTGAAGCATAAATGGGCAGAACCATAAAAGGAAGAAATCCAAAAACCAGACCGAGTACCACTGCAAACGGAGTGTATAATATATTCAAGGGAGACGAGATTAAGCCAAGATTTAACAATGCTTCATTTATGAGTCCTCCGTTTCCTGTCAACGTCTTTAAAGCATATAGCCTGATAAGATAACATGTCCAAGAGGGCACGATTACGAGGAACATAAGAAAGGTTTTCCATTTGCCCCCACATCTTACAATAAAGTAAGCTAAAGGATAACCTATCAACAAACATATTATATTCGTTCCGAAACTAAAAACAAATGTACGCATAAAAACCTGGATATACGTCGGTTTAAGCATAAGTCTATAGTGCTCAAGAGTAAAACTGTTTAGAATTTGACCAAAGGGGCCTACTCTTAAGAAACTGAAATACAAAACAACGCCCAGCGGGGCAAATACGAACAACAAGATCCATATCGAAATCGGTCCCACGTACGGTAGATACACCTGATCACTTAAAAACTTCGCCGCTTTTTCTCTTAAACCTACACTTTTAGAACTGCTCATCTAATTTATCCCGTCACAACAGTATTTATTTTTTTAGTTTTGTTTTTCGGGGCGAGGGAGTGAGATATAATGCCCACTCCCCCTTATTTAATCTACTTCACTTAGCTCTTCAACTCTTCCCATATTGCCGTTCTTAGTTCAAGACCTTTACCTGTAACAGCTCTCTCGCCTATCACTCCACATGATGCTACATATCCCTCTGGAACTCGGGCCCACCACTCCCTCATATCTTCAGGCAGAAATTCAAGCGACGCCTGGCTGCAAGGCTGCACACCAATTGATCCACACAAAAAGGCAGTCGTGCGAGGACGATACAGGTAATTTATCCAACAATGAGCCACTGCCGGATGTGGTGCTCCTTTAGGAATCAACAGAAGATCTGAGAGTAATCGACTTCCCTCAGGTGTAGGCTGTGCTGTAACGACTCCCCCAGATTCCTTATTCAATATGAAACCATCTCCGTAAGTTCCCTGGCTTATCCAAGCCTCCCCTTCCAATGCTAATCTCTTAGGATAGGAATCGAAAGCCATTACGTAAGGTTTTAAGTTCATCATTAAATCTCTTACCTCCGCCAATTGCGCTTCGTCATCCGAATCAACTGGATAGCCAAGATATGCTAGTGCGCCTGCCAAAGACTTAAACATATCATCTACGAGAGTTATTTTACCCTTATATTTCTCATCTGGCTCAAAGAGCACTGCCCATGAAGGAATACGCGCATCATCAACATACTCAGTGTTATACCAATAAGAATCGGTACCATAGTCACTAAATACTGAGTATTTAGCACCCGGGTCATACTCAAATTCCGTGAATTCCTTTCCTATATACGCGCTGACATTGGGCAACCAGTCATGATTTATTTCTTGTAGTACATCCAGCTGCATTATCTGGATAACGCTTCTAATTGCCACGCCTGTTATCATATCATAGGGCATTTCAGGGTTTAGCTTAAATTTAGCCACTACTTCAGGCTCAGAAGCAAAATTATCCCTGACAATTTTAACCCCGAACTCTTCTTCAAAGTCCGTATATATCTCCTCAGGCCACCACTCAGCCCAGTCATATATATTCAATTCACCCTCTTCCTGGGCTTGCTCAAAGCACTCACAAGGTACAGGATACTCTCCCTCTGATAGAGAAGCCACGTACTTGTCATACGCAGTCTCTCCTGCTGCAGGTCCCTCTTCTTCCGCTGCTGGGGCACACGCGGGCAAGCCAGCAAGCAGAAGAAGCACGACCAACGCTCCTGCCATAAAGCTATATACCTCTCTCTTGCCTTTTAAGAAATTCTTCATCTTCATGCTATTATCCTCCTTTTTCATTACCATTTCCTGCTGATTTTACTCCTTTAAGTCAAACGCCTAATGCTAACACGCCCTTATTCTCAAAAGCAAACAAAATGGTTTTCTTCGTTTCTGTGACAGAATTCGGAATATTAGGAATGAGAAAATGGTTTCTTTGTCAAACAGGCTTCACCACAAGGTAGATATGCTTGCGTGGTGAGAAGCCTTTTTATACCTTTTTATTAGGCTAGGCGTCGCTGTGCCTTTCCCGCAGCTTCAGAGGCAACTTTTATTCTACTGCATTTTCAAACATATTTATACTTTAAGAGGGAATGGGGTATTAACCCATTCCCTCTTATTATTCAGCATTAGCCCTTCACTTCTTCCTTAGCTCTTCAGCTCTTCCCATATCGCTGTCCTTAGCTCTTTCCCCTGGCCTGTAAGACCTTTCTCACCTATCTCTCTACATCCCGCTACATACCCCTCAGGAATTCCTGCCAACCATTCCTGCATATCTTCGTCGAGATATTGCCACGCCGCTGGGTTAGCAGGCTGCATACCAATTACTTCGCACATAAAGGCACTCACCTGAGGGCGGAAAATATAATTCATCCACAAGTGCGCCGCTGCCGGATGAGGTGCTCCTATGGGAATCTGCATAACTTCTGTAGTGAGTCGAGATGGTTCCAATGGAGCCTGAGACGTAATGCCCTCGTTTTCTTTATGTAGCATCAACCCTTCTGCATAGCTGCCCCCACATATCCAAGCCTCCTCCTCCAGCATTAGCCTCTTCGGCCAAGAATCGAAGGTCAGTATGAAGGGTTTGAATTTCATCATTAAATCTCTTACCTCCATCAATTCCCCTTCATCATCCGAATCAATTGGATAGCCAAGGTATGCTAGTGCATCCGCCAAAACCTTGTACATATCATCCACTACAGTTATCCTACCTCTATACTTCTCTTCTGGCTCAAACAATACGCCCCAAGAAGGTAGGCGAGCATCATCCACATATTTCTCGTTATAGTAATAGGCATCGAAGGAACACGAATCAATTATTGAGTATTTGCAACCCGGGTCCTGTTCGGTTTCCGTGAATTCTGGTCCAATGTAATTAAATGCATTGGGCAGCCAGTCATGATTTAATTCTTGTAGTGCATCTATCTCTATCATTTGGAAAGTGGTTCTAAGCCCAATGCCATTTATCATGTCATAGGACATTTCAGGATTTAGCTTAAACTTAGCCACTACTTCAGGCTCAGAAGCAAAATTATCCCTGACAATTTTAATCCCAAATTCCTTTTCGAAGTTCGTGTAGAGCTCCTCAGGCCACCACTCAGCCCAATCATATATATTCAATTCACCCTCTTCCTGGGCTTGCTCAAAGCACTCACAAGGTACAGGATACTCTCCCTCTGATAGAGAAGCCACGTACTTGTCATACGCAGTCTCTC
>JAGGZD010000067.1 GCA_021162245.1 Dehalococcoidia bacterium
ATTTCTGAATAGCCAGGGCAACTTTAACCTAGCTAGCGTATGTCTCCTTTCTCCTCTTCCTTTGCCTGGGGCTAAGATCTGCTCTGTTTATTTTCCTGATGACATATTTCCTGGACTGCTCAGTATTTATGTGATTTAACAACTCTCCCTTCGGTGACATTTTAGATGATTCAATTCGCTGGGCAGCGTATAAATTGTGGAGGCGTGATATAATGACTGTTCTGTGAATACCTGTAGTGCGACATTGTCGTTAAAAAATAAAATATTGAAAGGGGGTAAACTGTGCGGGAAAAAGTAGAAATGGTGCTCAACAAAATAAAGCCTTCTTTATCGGCTGACGGAGGGAGTGTTGAGTTGGTTGATGTGAAGGATGGTGTGGTTAAGCTGAAGCTAACAGGTGCCTGTAGTGGTTGCCCTATGGCTGCTATGACTTTGCAGAATGGAATAGCGCGGGCGCTCAAAGAGGAAATACCTGAGGTTAAAGAAGTAGTTGCTGCTTAAGAAAAGAGGCACTTATGCCCATTTATGAATATTCCTGCTCTCATTGTAATGTCAAATTCGAGTTGCTTCGCTCTTTAGCTCAATCAGGGGAAGCTGCTCTATGCCCAAATTGCCATGGCAGCGCTAAGCTAATTTTTTCTTCCTTCAATGCTCTTTCTGGAGGTAATGGGAAAATGACTGCGCCCGTGGGGCAGAGCAACTCTTGCAGTACATGTTCTGCCCTTAATTGTGCGACCTGTGGAAAGTAAACGATAATTTACTTCTTCTGGTGCTTATTGATGCTGGTTTTTCTTCCATTCCTTTGCTTTTTCTAATAGTTCCCCTGCGCTCTCCAGCGTTGGATTGCTCATGCTGCCCAACATTGCAGAGATTTCCTCAAGTTTGTCCTGGTCGGAAAGCTCCATGATTGTGCCGCTAGTGCTATTCTGGAGGATGTCTTTGCGCACGGTGAAATGGACATCGGCGAATGCTGCTACTTGTGGTAGATGGGTAATGCAGATAACCTGGTGCTCATTGCTCAGGGCCGAGAGTTTTCTCCCCACCACTTCTCCACTCCTGCCACCGATGCCAACATCGATTTCGTCGAATATCAATGTTGGTGTGGCATCTGCTGTGGACAGGACACTTTTTATCGCCAGCATGAGGCGCGATGTTTCCCCTGTAGAGGCAATTTTGGCCAGTGGTTTAAGTGGTTCCCCCGGGTTGGTAGAAACCAGAAATTCCACTTTGTCCACCCCGCTTTTGGTGAAGGCGCAGGTGCGTCCATCGGGGAGAGTGAGCTCATCTCCTGTGTCAAACTGGGAAAAGAAGACGCGGAAACCAACGTGGGACATGTTCAAATAGCCAAGCTCCTTCTCTATCTCCTTAGCCAGTTTCTCAGCAGACTGGTGGCGAATTTTGGAAAGCTTGTAACATAACACCTCGATTTCTTTCTTAAGAGTTGCATATTCTTTTTGCAATTGAGCTCTTTTTTCGTTTTGAAAGCCTAGCTGGTTTAACTCCTCTTCCGCTTTATCGGCATGCTGCAATACCTCAGTGATGGAATTGCCATACTTCCGCTTCAAATTCCGGATTGTATCTAGGCGCTGTTCTACCAGCTCCAGGCGTGCCGGATCATACTCAAGTCCATCCTGGTATGCCATCAATGCTCGGGCTGCGTCCTCAATTTGATAGGAAGCACTTTCCACTTCTCTTAAGAATTTGTTCAAGCTGTCATCTATTTGGGCGAGGCTTTTGAGGCAGCGTATCGCTTCGCCGATTTTGTCGCCAGCCGAGGGATGGGAAGTCTCGCTTTCATAAAGATGCTGGTAAGCTGACAGGGAGAGAGACTTCAGGTTTTCTGTATTGGAGAGGGTGGTACTTTCCTTTTGCAGCGCCTCATCTTCGCCCTCTTGAATTTTGGCTTCTTTTATCTCATTGAGCTGAAAGCTCAGCAGTTCGCTTCGGTGCTTTACCTCACGTTCGTCCTTCGATAAAGCTTCCAGCTCTGTCTTCAACCTGTAAAGTTTTTCTATTTTGTTTTCTACTTCCTGGCGTAATTCCCTGGCATTAGCATAACGGTCGAGGAGTAGTAGCTGTTGATGTGGATTGTTGAGGGAAACATGGTCACTTTGCCCGTGAATATCTATTGCCAGGTCTCCAATCTCCTGGAGTAGGCGAAGCGTAACTGGGCGCCTGTTCACGCGGGTGAAAGTGCGCTTGCCCCTTTCGATTTCGCGAGTCAGGATAATGGTATCCTCGTTTTCGAGCTCATTCTCTGTTAAGAACTTCGCCAGAGAGGAATTTTCTCCAACGCTGAAAACTCCTTCGATCCTGGTGCGATCGGTTCCTGCTTTAATGACTTCCTCTCCCACTCTTTTCCCCACCAGCGCTTCGATGGCATCGATTATTAGAGATTTTCCTGCCCCAGTTTCGCCTGTGATAATATTGAGGCGTGAAGCCGGGTGCCACCTTACGTGGCGGATTATGCCGAAGTTCTCAATTGATAACTCTAACAGCACTGTTTCACCATAGAGGTTAAAATAGATTTTACCCTAATCTGCGCAAAATATCTTGTGGACATCTCAGCGCAGGATAAAGAACAGGGGGTTTCCCCATTGTGCGCCTGGATTATTTTCTGGCTAACAGATAGCTATTTAACTGGGTTCACAAGATTCACAGGATGAGGTTCTGCAAGCCGCCCATGCTTAATGCTGCTACTATCATTATGCCAGCGGCTTTGACTGTGTCCCTTGCTCCTAGTTCTCGAGCCAGCATCACAAAAGTAGCCGCACAGGGGAAAAACATAGCCAGGACTGTGCTGCTGATAACCAGTTGCTTTGCAGTTAGCGCCAGTGGTGCCAGCATGCCTATGGCTACATCCTTGCGTAAAAACCCAACAACCAGTGCAACGATTGTTTCCTTGGGTAACCCCAGCAGGTTGGTCAGTACGGGAGCGGCGGTGTTAGCAATAGAATTGAATATCCCTATGATGTAGAGAATATTTATCACCAGCACCGTGACAAGAACTACGGGTAGTGCTTCTCTAATAAATTCAGATATTCTTAACCAGAGCTTCTCTGCGATGGTTCGTAATAGCGGTAAACGATAAGGGGGAATCTCCACCAGAATTTCGGGGCTAAAGCCTCTGACGGCGTGGTTAAGTATGAACCCTATAATTAGCCAGGATATGAACAAGCTGCCGTAAACCATGGCTACATACTGCCATCCCTGCTGTCCTACCAACCCTACTATCATAGCCTGTAATGCTGCGCATGGAACGCCGATGGAAATCAGAGTAGCTGCGATAAATCTTTCTCTACGACTCTCTAAAATACGAGTAGCCATGATCCCGGGCACATTGCATCCGAGCCCGAGGATGGTGGGGATAATGGCATAGCCGTGCAGTCCCAATTTGTGCATCAGGGTATCCATTAATATTGCCAGACGGGGCAGATAGCCAACATCCTCCAGCATTCCCAATACCAGATAAAAAGAAACGATATATGGCAATACCGCACCCAAGGGGATATAGAGTCCAGTGCTTAGCAAACCAAAGGATTGAGAATAGTCGATTTGTCCGTTGATAAGTTTGCCTATCAGTATGTTGTGCCAGAAGCCCCCGGAACCCAAAACAAGGCTCAATTTCATCAGCAGCGGTGTCCACAACCATTCAAATAGGGGCTCGGCTATGTGGCTAATAATTCCCTCGCCAACAAATCGTACGAACCAGAAACTGGCAGAGAGAACCAGCAGAGCAACGAAAATTCCGCCTATACGATTATTGCTGGCGTCTTCCAGATGCTCATACCATGTATGGTGATGATGACTTAACGATTGTACCTGCTTAATGATATCGCCGATTCTTGCCCAGCGTTCGTCGCTGCCCGAGTAGGTAGTTTTGGGGATGCTCGCTTCTGGAAATCGTCTGACCAGCTCTTTTATTCCTTGCCCGGTTACTCCTACCGTGGGGATAACAGGTACACCGAGAAGTTCCTCTAGTCTGGCGACATCAATATTTATGCCTCGGTGGCGAGTATCATCCCACATGTTGAGGGCAACTATCACCGGGATTTGTCTCTTCAGTAGCTGTAATGTCAGGTTGAGGTTTCTCTCCAGGTTGGTGACGTCAACAACATTTATGACCAGGTCACCATCTTTGAGCATCTCCACAGCCACTTCTTCTGCTTTGGAGGTTGGTTCAAGGGTGTAAGTGCCGGGCACATCGGTAACCTGAACTCGTTCCTCTCCTGATTTAAAATATCCCTTAGTAAATCCTACAGTGGTGCCGGGATAGTTGGAGGCGACAATGTGTGTGCCTGTAATTCTGGAGAAGAGAGCGCTCTTCCCTACGTTAGGGTTACCCACAAGCAGGATGTGTGTCACCTTGTAATGATATCTCCAGACATGTATCTGTCCAGTTGGACTACTATTCTGTTAGCCATACCAAAACCAACAGCTACCTGCGTGTTATCCACTCTTAGAGTAACTGGCCCGCGGAAAGGGGAGGAAGTTATCTTAGTTACCTTTTTCCCTGGTCGGATGCCCAGACCTTCCAGTCGCTGCATCAAGCGTCGTCCGCCCAGGATTGAAACTACAGTGCCAGTCTGCCCAGTATTCATCTGGTGCAATGTCATTTGTCTTCCTTGATACATATTCATAGTTTATCCTTTCTCAAGGCATTACTCAGGATATTCTCCATGTTCCAGGTAATATTTGTACTTTTTGGAGAATTTAGTCTCTCCTGGAGGACATGCCTCGATAAATTCTATGAACTTAGTTACCCTTTCCAGACTTAGCTGGCTAATCACGTGTTCAATCTTGCAGGCATCCGCCTCTGCTGTTTCCTTCTCGATGTCTAATATCTCAGTAAAAAAACGGTTCAATGCTTCATGGCGGTGAATTATATCTTTTGCTACCTTGTCACCTCTTGTGGTAAGTTCTATATACCCGTACTTCTGATGTAAGACCAGTTTCTTATCCGAAAGCTTCTTCAAAGCAGAGGTGACGCTGGGCATTTTTACCTTCAGTTTTTGACTGATCTGGCTTACCCTTGCGACTTTGTTTTCGTTGCGAAGCATGGCTATTGCTTTCAGGTAGTCTTCCATGCTGGGTGTATTTTGCCTTTCTACTTGTTGTTTCAGCATTTGTTAGTTATGTCTAACAATGTTACACCAGGCTTTCTTTCTTTTCAAATCAGATGGCTTCTATGTGGGAAGAAATTTCGCTGGGTATGCTTCTTTATCTTCTACTCTGCCCCTGTCCAAAACCTCGCCCCATACCGTCACCACGGCCCATACCACGGCCCATACCACGACCCATGCCTCGGCCCATGCCTCGACCCATGCCTCGACCCATGCCTCCACCTCGTCCCATACCTCGGCCTGCCCCATTGGCTCCACTTAATCCAGGCTGGTAAAATTCGGCGCCAGGGCTAAATTGAGAAATTGCTTCCTCAGGAACTCTGGCTCCCATAATTTGACACACTTTAGCAGCCACCTCTCCCCCACCAGTAACACACCCATAACATGGTGCCTTTCCTTCAGCTACTGCCCGAGCAAATTCTCCACAACTTTTGTATCCACATCGCTGATCATCTAACTTTGGTAAAACCTCATAGATTTTCTTTGTCTTTTCTTTGATATCATTTTTATCTGCCATTGTTACTCCTTCTAATTATGCTCAATTCATATTATTCGTATCGACTTTAAAGGAAATGTAGCTGAACAAGAACCACAGGATACACGCATAGGTGCATTTTGCAGAGGGAAGCCATGCGCTTGATCTCGAAAGAATACCTTGTGTTAGCTTGCACCTCCTTATTTTTCACTTTATTGCTCTGACAACAACAAACGACCCTTCACCATAACCTGCTTCCACTGGTTCGGTATCACTTATCTCTGCCAAATTATGAAATATCGTTTGGGCGAAATTGAAACGTTTGAAGCTTACTTTTTTCAACAAGGAAATAATCTCACTTACCGAATAGAAAGTAGCCACATCATAAAATACGCTTTTCTTCTTGTGTTGCTGATATAGTTTGCCAAGAGGACTATCCTTATCAATGAATCCAATTATCAGAGAGTCCGAGGGCTTTATTATTCTGTATGCTTCTTTTAATGCGGCTTCCACGTCGTCCAAAAAACAAATTGTGGTTACCATCAGGGCGAAATCGAAGGAGGCATCGCTAAAAGGGAGGGCTTCTGCCACAGCGTCATAAACCTCAAGACCGTGACTCTTTGCTATTTCTCTCATTTTGGGTGAAGGGTCGATACCAATTTCGATTCCCAGTGGGGCGGCAAATCTCCCGGTACCTGTACCTATTTCGATTCCCTTTTTGTGGTCCGGGATAAGCTCTCTTATTGCAGCTAACTCTGACTGGTAGGCAAATCCATTCTCTTCAAACCAGTTTTCGTACTCTGTAGAGTATTGTTCAAAAGGCTCGGTTATTGGCATTTTTAGTGTCCTTGCTTTTCCCTTTCTTAGCCAAGCTTGCTTATTAGCCGCTGCAGTGGAACTGCTATCTGATCCTCTTGAACGCGAGGTGAATAGCAGCTATCAATCTGAACCAGTTCGATAAGTGGCATTTTACTGGCTATGGCTATGGCAAGTTTGTCAATCGTTCCTGATACTATCTCCTGGGATATTAGCTGAGCTCCTATCAACACCTGGGTTTTGCGCTCAGCAATGAGCTTATACCATGCGGGGTTACCATATCTTGGCTCCCTCAGATGAGAGGTGTTGACCATGACTGATGTTGTTTCCATCCCTTTCTCGCCAGCCTCTCTTTCAGTAAAACCTACTGCACCCACCTGGTAGTCAAATACCTTGGTGATAAAAGGCATGACTGTGCCTTTATAGGAAATTCTATTGCCCAAAACTGCGTTTCTTCCTGCTATATATCCAGTTCGAATCGCATTGGCAGCTAATTGGTGACGTCGTTTAGAGCCTATGACCATGTCCCAATTCTCCATGCAATCCCCAGCAGCATAAATATCGGGATCGATTGTTTGGAGGTATTGGTTTACAACTATATCTCCTGTTTCCCCTATCTCAAGGCCCGTGTCTTGGGCTAACTTTATATTGGATTCTGCCCCGGTGCCAAAGAAGATAAAATCTACCTCTAGCTCCTGGTCAGAAAGAATTACACACTTCTTACCATTCCTGTTACTTATTCTCTCAATTCTGGCAGGTAAAATTAAGTTTATGCCTCTTTCCACGAGAACCTGCTTCAATTTCTCAGCCATATCTTGATCCAAATAGGCGCGCATGATATCTCGCCTGACAAGCAGATAAATATTGCTATACCCTCTTGTTTTTAGAATCTCAGCTATCTCAAGCGCAATAAACCCTCCGCCTATGATAGCCGCGCTATTATGCTTTACAATCGCATTCTCTAAAGCTTTGCCATCTGCTATATCTGTGCTCAGGGTGAACTCATTTCTGTTATCCAATCCAGAAAAGGCGGGAAGGATTGGGGTAGCGCCCAGGGCTAAGATTGCTTTATCATAGCCATATCTTTTGCCAGTAGCAACGATTGTCTTTTCACCCCTGAGAATGTCAGTGACTTCAGCGTTTAAGTGGAGTTTTATATTTCTCTTTTCATAAAATGATGTAACGCGGTAGCCACGGTATAGCTCCTCCCATTTACTGACAGCCCCGCTTAGAACCAAAGGGATTTCACAGGGATTACATCCGAGCTCCTGTCTTTTACTAAAGACATCAATTTGCGCCTCGCTATTCAGGCGGCGCACCTGCAATGCTGCTATTGCTCCAGCATCTCCCGCTCCGATAATGCAAACTCTCACTTTTGTCTCCTTATCTTCAGGTTTTCTATCCTGGCTAGGATATCATCCACACTGTGAGATAGCTCCTTAACTTCCTCTCTTGAGGTTTTCAGGGTTCTTGCAGCAAGGCTAGGCTTTATCCTGGTAGTGGCTGTGGACTGGAACCCGTAGCTGTAGGCTGCTGTTTCTGTCCCGACAATTTTACTTATCTCGTAACCTACAGATGGGTCCTGTTTGCATCCGAAGGAGGAAGCCCTCCCCTCGACTACTGCCCTGGCAAATTGAGCACAATTGCCATATCCACAAAGCCCACAATTAAGCTTGGGCAGAACTTGATAAATTTCTCTTATTTTCTCTTTATTACTAACTGCCACCTTTCTTCACTATCTACTTAATTGTATTTGGCCAGGATGCAGCCATCAGATTTTAAGTAATCCACTGGCCGCTTTCAGTCTTTCATCCTGTCACGCTTCTTGTAGTTCGCTCAGTATCTGAGATAGCCGCTCATTGGTTTTCCCTAGTTCTTCTATTGCCCGTAGCGTGCTACTATAAATTGGGTCACTCTCTATATCTTCGGCTTTCTCCGCCCATTTCCTGAATTTCTCATTGTTCTGCTTGTTATGCTCTACCCAGGAGGTTAAAAGTACTTTAAGACTGCCCCTTTCATCGGTCGGGAACCTCTTGAGGATATCCTCAACCTTTGCCCGAATTGTTTGCTCCGGAACTGCGCCAAGGATTTCGTCAACGGCCTCGCCATTAGCGAAATACTTCTGCATGGGAATGCTCATAATCTGATATTGCGTTGCCATACGTTGATTTTCATCCACATTAATCATGCAGAATTTAAATTTGCCTTCATACTCCTCGGAGAGCTTTTCGTATATAGGTATAACCATCTTGCATGGACCGCACCAGGGAGCCCAGAAATCCACCTCTGTGGGGAGGTTTGAGTTAAAGACTTCCTCCTCAAAAGTTTGATCCGTGATTTGCACTATCTTGCTCATATTTCCTCCTTTAACTTAACATTGGTACTAATCAGGTCAGTCGCGGTGTCGTTTGTTTATATTTCACTATTCTTTCTCGAAGTTCAAGACTTTGCCCTTTTCAATGTCATTATTTTCATGGACAAGCATGCCAGAGAACTCTTCTACTAGATGAAAGTCTGCATCTTTTATTTCCTCTCCAGCTTCAGATTCCATATGTTTTGGCCATACTGATAAAGATGCGGAAGGCTTCATGATTCTGTAGATTTCGGCCAGCAACTTTTCCCTATCGGCTATCTGCAAGAAATAGTAAGAATGAAAGACGTCGAAGAGGAGTACCTTGTCTACAGACTCATCGACCAGATCGATTTCCAGTTCTCCTGATGTCTGCATTCTTCTTATATTTTTCAATCCTGCTGACGTTGCTTTTTGCATCAATTCATCCAGGACTTGCCTATCCTTATCCAGGGCATATACCTTCCCTTGCTCACCAGCTATTTTGGCAGCGGGGATAGTATATGTTCCATAGCCACAGCCAAAATCCAATATAGTTTGACCTTTATTAACACCTATTTTCTCCAGCATCTTACGAGCTTGTGATTCTAGCTTCATTCTTCCATGCCTGGGCACGATACAGATTTACATTGTCCTTTGCTCCTGGGGTATTTGAGTTGGATTAGCCTCTCTCTTGAAGGTATTTAAAGGCAGACATGGCGGCGGTGGCACCGTCTCCAACTGCGGTACTGACCTGCCGTACCGAATTTCTGCGTATATCACCGACGGCGAAGATACCAGGAGCCGAAGTGGCCATCATTTCATCAGTGATGATGTAGCCTGCATCATCAAGGTCCACAATGTTGAAAAAACTTTGGCTGTTAGGCATGAGCCCCACGGCAACAAAGACGCCATGCACTTCTAAGGTAGAGTGCTGTCCTGTTTTAACATTGTGTAGTTTGAGCCCGCTTATCATCTTCTCCCCTAGGACCTCTTCCACCACGGTGTCCCAAATAAACTCCAACTTGGGCTGGGCGAATGCCCGCTCTTCAAGTGTTTTCCCTGCCCGAAGTTGGTCCCGTCGATGTATTACATAGACTTTTTTGACATGCCGGGTCAATTCTAGAGCGTCGGTAATGGCAGTATCACCTCCTCCAACTACTGCTACTTCCAGGTCACGAAAGAGAAAACCATCACAAGTGGCGCAGTAGGAGACCCCGTGACCTGAGAGCCTTTCCTCACCATTTACTCCCAGCTTACGATGCTCTGA
Source organism: Dehalococcoidia bacterium (assembly GCA_021162245.1). GTDB lineage: Bacteria > Chloroflexota > Dehalococcoidia > GIF9 > AB-539-J10 > JAGMDB01. The sequence continues at coordinate 10,014 of JAGGZD010000067.1, forward strand.
GCCAGCAGCAATGATTATGGTCGCAGCTTCAAAGTTGCCTTTAGTGGTGGAGACATTATAGAGTTGACCAGCGGTAAACTCTGTAAGTTCAGCAGTTATAACTTCCAGGCCATAGTTGACTGCTTGTTGGTGCATTAGTGAACCGAGCTCAGCACCGGAGATGCCCTGGGGGAAACCAGGATAATTCTCCACCAGAGCAGCATTCACTATTTGACCTCCAAATATGCCGCGCTCGATTAGCAAGCTTTTGAGGCCCGCCCGTGAGGCGTAGAGCCCGGCAGTAAGCCCGGCAGGCCCACCCCCGATGATGATTACTTCATATTTTGTCATTACACGTTTTTCTCCTATAGTTTAGGTAAGCACCGGAGCTTCGCCCGGATGTAATCTATGCCACTTAGCAAGCAGTTCCTCCCTGTTTTCCACGTGCTCTGGATCAGGCACAGGGGCACCTATTGGGCATACTTCAGCACACTGAGGCGATTCAGAATTGCCCACACATTCAGTGCACTTATCGGGGTTGATTATGTAAATCTCCTCACCCTCTGAGATTGCTTCATTTTTACACTCCGCTACACAGGCCCCGCAGCTGATGCACTCCTCGGTAATTTTGTAAGCCATTTATTAAACTCCTTCAGTTTATTAGTTGTCGTTTAACTTTTCCATCCTTCTTGCTCCATAGTTAGGAAAGCCATGCGCTCCTCCTGATTCATTTCAGCTACACTGATTTCGATTTTCGCCCCTAGTTCCGTTACTACGCGGCGCAGGCTGTTCATAAGATGATCCTTGATTGAGGCAGGGATGGCCAACAAAGGAAGTACAAGGGTAAGGCTGACCTTGTTATCTTTCAGAATTATATCCTTGACCATTCCCAGTTCAGTTAACGAGTAATTGATCGCTGGGTGCATCACTTGTTTTATTGCTTGATGCACATCTTCTTCCGAAATATTCTTACTCATTATACCTCCTCTGTTTGTGTTTTAAGCTAAATCTATCCGTTAGCTTGAATTACTGTTTGTGCAGATATCTAACTTTTAATGGATGATTACTTGACTATGGCTAGAATATCGCCTCTTGATATTATTAAACACTTTTTGCCTTCAAGTTCAATTTCATCGCCACTGAATTTAGCATAGACTACTGTATCCCCTATTTTAATTTTCTCAGCAAGCTCCTCATCTGTTCCAACCTCTATAACCTTGCCTCGTTTTGGTTTCTCCTTGGCACTATCAGGCAGGATTATACCTGATTTGCTTTTGCTCTCTGCAACCTCCTCTGGTTCGACTAGAACTCGATCGTCAAATGGTTTGACCTGCATTTTAAAAACCTCCTTTATTATTTGATGCCCAGTAATTTATCGATTTTCGCCTTATCAAAACCGACAATAGGGCGGTTATTAATCAAAACGACAGGGACTCCGGTTATATTCCGGCGCCTGAGTTCTCTGGCTCCCTCAGGGTCTCTTTCTACGTTTACCTCCCTGAATCTGAATTTTTTCTCTCTTAAATAGTCCTTAACTTTACCACACCAGGGGCATGAAGCTCCGGTAAGAATTATTATCCTTGGTTGGCTGGAAACAGGCATAGGTACCTCCTTATTGCTTTAAGTAATCTGTAAATTATGAATGCTTTAACTGTGCTTTCTATTTCTTTCTTCATTTCTTGCTCCATTCGAAGTTCCCTGTAGCTGGCATTGTCATTTTGTTGCCTTGAGCAAGCGCAGGTGTTTCCCTAAGAAGAGTTCCTCCTTAAAGGTGGTAAATCCCTGGCTTGAGAGCATTTTCTTCAGGTCAAGTTTGAGAAACTCCGAAGCAAGCTGACATTCTCCGCGGATAAATGCCCGACGGATGGGAAACCATAGCCTCTCCAGATCGAATTCATTATAGTCGAAGATGCAAAGAACTCCCCCAGGCTTTAGAGCATTATAAGCATTGTTGACAATCCCTATCTTCTGTGTGTCCTCAAAACCGTGTAAAACGAATGAAGTGAACACTCTATCAAACTTCTCCTGGTATGCCAAGGGCATCTCAATTCGCTGCTCCCTAAACTCGATATTGGGATATGCATGGCAGCGTTTTCGCGACAAGTTCAACATTTCCTTGCTTATGTCAAGCCCCATGATGTGGCCCTCAGGGCCTATTTTGCGGGCCATAAGGCAATCGTTTCTGCCTGTGCCTGAGCCAAAGTCCAGAATGGATAGCTCGGGCTGAAGATCCATTTTGTTGATAACTTTCCTAATTAAATGGGGATAATATCCCAACAAAATCACATTCATAAAGAAATCATAGTGCTGAGCCACAGCTGGTCCAACCTCTACCCTCGATCTTGGTGATGACATAATATACCTCTAACTAAGCATTGCCAGATATTCTGCGTAATTGTCCTTCAGGTGATTTATACAAACTTTGTCAAGCTGGTTTGTCTCCATCCCCTTTATATTAGCTCGTGCCCAAGCTGATGTGGACAGCTCGGTTATATGTTTATTCGCAACGAACTACTTCTTCTCCTCCTTGCATTTACGGCAATGGCCTTCTAAATATAGCTCAATCTTAGTCACAAAAAAATTGTTTTTGTGTTGCACCTCTGCTATCAGTTTGCGAATCAGTGGGCTCTCAAACTCAATGACCTTCCCACAGGCTGCGCATACCAAGTACTGATGTTCTCCTAGTTGCTTCATCGCATAGTAGCAGCGTGCCTGCCCCAGGTGCCTTTCATCCACCAGTCCTTGTTCCTTAAATAAGCGAAGATTGCGGTAAACTGTGGCAAGGCTGATGCTGGGATCCCTCTCGCTGGCCCGTCGATATAATTCCTTAGCATCCAGATGCTTTCCTGCTTCCTGTATGACGTCGAAGAGGAGCTTTCTCTGGGGTGTAGAGGGGTGAATCTTCGTTTCGTGATTGCGATTGATTCTCATTCGCACATAATGATACAACAAGCCTTTTATTCTTGTCAAGTGAGTGTGCTGGCTGACCACATAGGTAACACTGAACTATGGGTTTTAGCAAGTTCCTTTTCAATATACTCCACAGGGGTAAGATAGACAAGAGACTGATGAGGGCGGTTGAAGTTATACTCAACAAGCC
>JAGGZD010000124.1 GCA_021162245.1 Dehalococcoidia bacterium
ATTTCTGAATAGCCAGGGCAACTTTAACCTAGCTAGCGTATGTCTCCTTTCTCCTCTTCCTTTGCCTGGGGCTAAGATCTGCTCTGTTTATTTTCCTGATGACATATTTCCTGGACTGCTCAGTATTAGAGCAGTATTCATCAAGGATTTGAGACTTCTCCTTCTTCGTGCTAGCCCTGAAGCACCTTTCCCTTGCTACCTTGAGATACTCATTTCTTGAATGCATATCCATCCTTTCCATAGGCTGGCATTAACCTCCTTTAAAGTAATAACCAGGCTAAATCTTAAACAATTTCGGTTACTTTTTATGTGATTTAACAACTCTCCTTTTGGTGACATTTTAGATGATTTAATTCGGTAGCTAAGGAGAGCTATAAATCCATGTTATAATAGAAAAGTGCGTGTTGTCATCATTGGTTTAGGGTTTATTGGTGGCTCTATGGGACTTGCCCTCAAGCAAACTAATGAACTGGGATGGGAGGTTGTTGGCTATCTTCGTCGTTCTGAAGCTGTCTCTGATGTTTTAAAACTGGGCGTAGTAGATAGGGTGGAGATGGACCTGGAGCGTGCAGTAAATGAAGCTGAACTTGTTATTATTGCTACCCCTGTTTTAGCGATAAGGGAAGTTCTGGCTCATATAGCATATTACCTATCCCCGGGGTGTATAGTAACTGATACAGGGAGCACAAAGTTTGAAGTTATGAGATGGGCAGAGGATTTGTTGCCACCAACAGTGTATTTTGTTGGTGGACATCCTATGGCGGGTAAAGAAATTCATGGGATTCAAGCTGCTGAAGCTGGTTTGTTCCAGGGGCATATCTATTGTATTACTCCAGCAAAAAAAACACCGCCATGGGCCGTGGATAAAGTAGCAACCATGGTAAAACAGCTTGGGTCGGAGCCATTTTTTGTGGATGCTCAGGAACATGATAATTTAGTGGCTGGCATAAGCCATTTACCCATGTTGCTCTCAGCAACTCTGGTATCAGCAACCACCAAGGATACTTCCTGGGACAAGCTGTCCAAATTAGCTGCCTCTGGCTATCGTGACCTTACTCGGCTGGCTTCAGGAAACCCTGAGATGAATGCGCATATTTGCTTCACCAATAAGCAAGCTATAATTCATTGGATTGATGAGTTTACTGCGGAATTAACAAAGTACCGACAGCTAGTAAATATGGGAGATAAGCGATTGGAGGAGATTCTAGGTGAAGCTAATAGAGCGAGGCATGAATGGCTAAATGGAACATAATCAAGATTATCAAACCTTGTTCTCGGCTGGAAGGAGAGCTTGTTTTGCCCGGGGACAAATCGATATCTCATCGAGCAGTTATTCTTAACAGCCTGGCTTCAGGTGAGGCTAGAATCGTGAATTTTTCCCCGGGTAAGGATTGCTGGAGCACTGTTAGTTGTCTGAAAGCCATGGGGGTGAAAATTAGCAAAAAGCCACCTCGGGATTGTCCGATGTTACTAATTTCAGGAGCTGCCCAAAATGGCTTGAAGGAACCTGCTAATGTGCTCAATGCTGGGAATAGTGGTACTACTATGCGTCTTCTCGGAGCTATTCTTTCTTGCCAACCCTTTTTATCTATTATCACTGGTGATTCCTCGCTCCGTTCCCGGCCCATGCGGAGGTTGATCAAGCCGTTGCGTTCTATGGGCGCCGAAATTTATGGCAGAGGAAGGAATTCTTTTGCTCCATTGGTTATTAAAGGGAAAGAACTGCATGGCGTAGAATTTTCTTTACCTGTTCCCAGTGCCCAGATTAAATCGGCAGTTCTGCTTGCTGGCCTTTTCGCTCAGGGCAGGACTATTGTGCACCAACCACTTCCTTCGAGAGATCATACAGAAATATTACTGGAGTCTATGGGGGTTGAATTGGCAGCCAATGGTAATTCGATTTCGTTGACTCCTTTGCTTAGGCCCTTGAGGGCAATTAGCTTGCGTGTACCTGGTGATATTAGCTCTGGAGCTTACTTCCTAGTTGCTGGAGCTCTTCATTCCAATGCTAGGGTAAAAGTAAAAAATTGCGGGATTAACCCCACACGAACAGGAATTATTGATATTCTTTTAGCTATGGGAGCTAAGCTTAAGATAGAAAATGAACGGGTGGAAACAGGTGAACCATTGGCCGATATTGTGGTAGAATCTAGCCGGTTAAGTGGGGTTGAGATTAACGGAAGTATTATTCCTCGCCTTATAGATGAGATTCCAATAATAGCTGTAGCTGCATGTGTGGCTAAGGGGAGGACTGTAATCAAAGGTGCTGCCGAATTACGGGTGAAAGAATCAGATAGGATTGCTACTGTGTCCAGAGAACTTTTGCGTTTAGGGGCTCGAATTGAACTGTTGTCTGATGGGATGGTTATACATGGGGGCAAATCTCTGGTGGGGGCGGAGGTGGATACTCATTCTGACCATCGCCTGGCGATGAGCTTGGCTATAGCTGGCCTAGTGGCTAAGGGCAAGACAATTATCAATCATGCCCAAGCAGTACAAATCTCTTACCCTGCTTTCTGGCAGGATTTGCAGAAATTGACTAACTGATATTATTGTGACTGAAACAACGTAATTACAGAATTGAATTTTTGGGAGGGTAATGTGAGCACTGAATTAGTTCATATTGGTTTTGGCAGTATTATAGCTGTGAACAGAGTAGTTACTTTGCTGGCTGTGAATCAACAGCCTGTAAAGCGATTAATTCACGAAGCCAGAGACAAAGGTTTATTAATAGATGCTACTCATGGCAGAAAGGCAAAAGCGGCTATTCTCTTTGATACTGGCCATATAGGGCTAGCTGCTATATCTCCAGAGACCATAGTTCATAGATTAACTACCCCATCCTTGCCAATTGAGGAAAAAATTGAATTGTGAGAATTTCTACTCGCGTGACCCTCTCCTCATTGTCCTTTCTGGGCCTTCGGGGGTAGGTAAAGATGCTGTGCTTATCAGAATGAAGAAGCTTAAGCGCCCTTTCTATTATGTTGTTACTGCTACTACACGCTCTTGCCGTCCTGGAGAGAAGAACAATGTGGATTATCATTTTTTAGCTCAGGAAGAGTTTCAGCGAATGATAGATGAGGGGCAATTTGTAGAATGGGCTAAGGTTTACAGCAACTACTATGGTGTACCTAGAGACGAGATAACTCGAGGCCTATCTGAGGGGATGGATGTGATGCTCAAGGTAGATATTCAAGGTGCTGCTACTATCAAAAAAGTCCTGCCCCAAGCGGTATTTATTTTCCTCATGCCTCCCTCTATAAGGGATTTGGAAAGGCGATTGAAACAGAGGAGCAGTGAATCCTCAACGGAGCTAGCTTTGAGATTGGCGCAGGCTGGCAAGGAGATAGAGAACCTGGCATTCTTTGATTATGTGATAATAAGCCACTATGGCAGACTTGACGAAGTTGTATCTCAAATCGATGCTATTGTGACCGCTGAACGATGTCGTGTAAATCCCAGGAATAGTACTTTGTAAATTTTCTTTTTGTTATACTTGAAATTGATAATGAGCTAGATTAGACTATTGAGAGTAAATTTCGAAGGGGGGCATCACAAATGAGTAAATCTATGTTGGCTTGCCTTATGGCTTGCCTGTTGTTGTTCACAGTGGCATTTAGTGGTCTGGCAAATACTCAGCTAGTTATGGCTAAATCGGAGGAGGCAAACAAGTTATCTCTAATTCCGCCGTGGCAAGCTTCCCCCAGTGAAGAAGAAATACAATTCAACTGCAAATATCCCATACAATCTGGAACATCTGATAGCAGCTTCTCATTCAATGTGGAATTGAAGTATGTTGGAGGAGAAGAGTCACAGCTTTTTGACCTTTCTGCTGAAGGCCCCCCTGATTGGATGGTGCGTGTCCAGCAAACCGTTTCAGGAACGAAAGAATTGCCCGCCGTTGTACTTGACCCCACAAAAACGTATAGTGGGGAGAGTGTTGTAGTCATCGCATTTCCTCCATATTGGGTTGTGACAGAACCAGGAGATTACAATATAAAACTTAAGGCTGCCTCGGGGGATCTTGAAGGTAGTATTGATCTTACCGCCAGGGTCACGGCCAGATATGAGTTTAAGTTTGAAACTGATACTGGCTTGCTTAATACCAAGGCTACGGCAGGGAAAGAAAGCCACCTTACTGTTGTTGTTAGCAATACAGGAACAGCCAATCTGGATAAGGTAATGTTTTCCTCAGGTAAGCCCAGTGGTATCGGAGATGAACACTGGGATGTAACTTTTAACCCAGATAAACTGGAAGGACTCAAACCGTTGGAAGAGCAGGAAGTCGATGTTATCATAAAACCACCTGCAAAGACTATAGCGGGGGATTATATGATTACGTTGAGAAGCAATAGTGATCCCTCAACAAGTAGCTCTCCTGAACTGAAAATCAGAGTAACGGTGGGGACGTCTACTAAATGGGGATGGATAGGGGCGGGTATCATAGTCGCTGTGCTAGCCGGTTTAGTGCTGGCTTTTAGAAAACTGGGCAGGAAATAATGGGGCAAGTAGTTATCGAGACGAGTGATTTAAGCAAAACCTATGATGGTTTTACGGCTGTGGATAAGCTTAATCTTCATATTGAGGAAGGGGAAATTTTTGGCTTTCTCGGCCCCAATGGTGCGGGCAAAACGACGACTATGTTGATGCTCCTGGGACTTACTGCACCCAGCTCGGGAACTGTGCAAATTTGTGGCCACGATCCAGGCAGAGAGCCATTGGAGGTGAAGCGTGTTGTAGGCTATCTGCCAGAAAAAGTTGGTTTTTACGAGAATTTGAATGCTAGGCAAAATTTAGAATACACAGCAGAGTTAAACAATTTACCCAAAAGAGAGGCGTTCGAAAAGATAAACAACCTTTTGTCTACAGTAGGGTTGTCTCAGGTATGCGATCAAGAAGTTAAGAAGCTCTCTCGTGGAATGAAACAAAGGTTGGGCATAGCTGATATATGGATCAAAGATCCGAAACTTGTCTTGCTTGATGAACCTACATCCGGTATAGATCCTGAAGGCATTGAGGATATTCTTACCCTTACGGCAAATATGGCCAGGAAGGGAATAACTGTTGTCTTCTGTTCCCATCAACTACACCAGGTTCAGCGGATATGTACGCGAGTGGGGATATTGAACAAAGGGCATCTAGTAGCTGAAGGACAGATAGACCGTTTGGGTAGGGAGGCTATAGCTGGTGGGCGATATCGCATCGAAATCCAAGTAGCTCAGGTGAATCAGAAACTCGTTGATGCACTGAAGCTAGTTGAAGGTGTGGTTGATGTACAGGGTTCCGCTGAGACGTTGCTTATTAGTTGCGATAAGGATTTGAGGGAGCAGATAAGCAAGTTGATCGTTGAAAGCGACAATTCATTGCTTGGCATGAAGATAGAAGAATATAGTTTGGAAGCTGTTTATAAAGAAGTGTTGTCTTAAGGCTTAAGAATGTATACTGTTTTTCGGAAAGAATTAGCTGACTACCTGGAAAGCAAAAGGTTTGCTATGCTCTTTATTTTGGCTACCATGGCAGCAGTATTTGCTGTTTATTTGGCTGTTCAGAACATAAGAGGCGCTGTAAGTTCGAGCAGTGAGTTCGTTTTTCTCAAGATTTTTACTGTCTCCAGTGAAACATTGCCTTCTTTTCTCTTCTTTGTCTCTATTTTTATTCCCATAATAGGCATAGCTTTTGGTTTTGATGCTATAAACAATGAGCGGGCCAGTGGTAATTTGAGCCGACTTTTGTCCCAGCCAATTTACAGGGATTCGATAATAAATGGCAAATTCCTAGCTAGCTTAGCTGTTTTGAGCTTCATAGTGGTAAGTGTGATTGCCATTGTCGGCGGATTGGGACTTCGCATAATTGGTGTGCCACCAGATTCAGAGGAAGTCTTGAGACTTATAGCTTTTGCATTAACAAGCATAATTTATGGAGCTTTCTGGGTGGCATTGGCGATTCTCTTTTCTGTTTCCTTTAATAGGGCAGCTAGTTCTATGTTAGCTGCATTGGCATTGTGGATGTTCTTCTTCTTCTTTGTATATATGATTGCTGGAGCTATTGCGGATGCTAGGGTGCCGATTGATAGTAATTCCAGTTTTGAGATGATAGCCAAAAACGCTGAAATTCAGGGGATGATCAATCGTATTTCCCCCTGTAATCTTTATGGGGAAAGTATTCTTGCGTTATTAACTCCCGAGATTGCCAGTCTTAATCCAGCGCTGATGATGATAAGTGTCATTGCTGCTGGAAGGATGCTTACACCACTTAACTTTACTCAGAGTCTTTTACTTGTCTGGCCTCAAATAGTAACCATGGTTGCTTTGGCAACTATATGTTTTGCTATTTCCTATGTAAGATTCATAAAGCAAGAAATACGGGCAACATAATATCGTTCAAGATTTCTCGTGTGGTTTCATTGCGGATGACCCACCAACTTAGTTTGCTTGTAGGACGGTGTTTTGACTATAAGAGATAATCCCGCACCTATTAGGAATGCTGTTGCTCCTATGATAATAGCCAGTTCGTAACTCCCTGTAGTATCGCAGATATATCCAGCGAATAATGGCCCAATTGCTCCTCCAATACCTTCCCCTATAG
>JAGGZD010000103.1 GCA_021162245.1 Dehalococcoidia bacterium
CCAGTAGCCTATGCATGCAAATACTATGCAGGACTGGTAGTGGCATCGTGAGAGCTTTCGTGCCCACTATTGCCATCCAACCCCAGGCTTATCGGGTTGGTAGCTACAGTTGCCCTAGAGTTGGGCATAGATATTGGCGATTTAGATGCTACTGTGCTTGCTGGTTATCCTGGAAGCATTGCCAGCGCCTGGCAGCAGGCCGGGCGTAGTGGGCGAAGCATGAATAGCTCATTGAGCTTTCTTATCGCTCAAGATAACCCACTCGACCAGTACTTGATGCGTAACCCGGATTTCCTTTTTGACAAGAATTTCAATAATACCTTAATTAACCCTGATAATCCTTATATTCTAAAACCTCATCTCCTCTGTGCTGCGTGGGCGAAGCCTCTCGATGATAGGGATGAAGAGTTCTTTGGAGTAAATGTTAATGCTATAGCAACTGAGCTGGAGAGTGAAGGTAAGTTAAAAAACGCCAGAGGAAATGGTATCTTTCTTCGACTCTCTCATATCCTGCTCAAAATGTAAGTGTCAGAGCCGCATCGGGAAAGAATTATTCCGTCATTGATGTTTCCCAGAACTGCTTACTGGAGATGGTGGGAGCAGATGTGGCTTTCTTTCAGATACATCCTGGTGCTATCTATCTTCATCAGGGGAAGCCTTATCTTATAACTGAACTTGACTTAACCAAGTGTAGTGCTGCTGCAATGCCAACTTCGGCAAATTATTATACACAGGCTAAGGAAACTGCTGATACCAGGATTGTGGGGACAGATAAAGAAAAAATTTGTCATGGGTGGAGGTTTGTTTAGGAGATGTGAATGCTATCACCAGTGTGGTTGGACTTAAGAAGAAAAGGCAATTCACCGAGGAAATTATTGGTGAAGAACCTCTTAATTTGCCGCCTCAAAGCTTTCTCACCAAGTCTTTATGGTTTGATTTGCCTCAAAAGGCGATAGATAAGATAGTCAGGACACGGCTTGACCTTCGTGGCGGTTTGCATGCCTGTGAGCATGCTGTTATCGGCATACTTCCTCTGTTTGCACTATGTGATAGAAACGACATTGGTGGCATTTCTACCTCCTTTCATCCTGATACAGGCAAGGCACAAATCTTTATCTATGATGCCTACCCCGGGGGTATCGGCATTGCTGAAAAGGGGTTCAATCTAGTTGAGGAGCTCTGGCGAGCTACCTTAGCGCTGGTCGAAGGGTGTCCTTGCAGGGATGGTTGCCCTGGCTGTATTCAATCGCCCAAGTGTGGCAATAATAATTACCCTTTGGATAAAGAGGCGGCGTTGATACTGCTCCGGGGGTTAGTGGGCCTCTGCTTAAACTGAGACATGGGTCGGATGTGCAGTTTTGTAAAAGTGTGGAAATTGTGACAATATAGCTGTCCCTGGCATATACCATGCTATAATTTAGCTGAAGGTTAAGATATGGAACAATGGACTGAAGCCTATCTTGATATAGAAACAACTGGCTTATCTCCATTTTGTGATAGCCTTACCGTGATAGGTATTTTCCTGTGTAATGATGGAGATAATGAAGTCGTTCAATTAGTGGGTGAGCAGGCGAACAGGGAAAATCTTGTCAAAGCACTGAAAGGCGTTGGCGTAATCTATACTTATAATGGCAGCAGGTTTGACCTTCCTTTCATTGATGCTTCCTTAGGAATAAACCTTGGGGCCAAATTTCGCCATCACGACTTGATGTATGATTGTTGGAGTAATAACCTGTATGGTGGATTTAAGGCAGTTGAGAGCCAATTGGGAATCCCCCGACAGCTACAGGGCGTTGGCGGATTGGGAGCAGTGTTGCTGTGGCAACGATATAAGGATAATAATGACCAGAATGCCTTAGATTTGCTATTACAGTATAATAAGGAGGATGTAGTGAATTTGAAGGCATTGAGGGAGAAGTTGAATGATTATCAGCATTAGTGGAACTTGGGATTGAGCGCGCGTCATGGCGAACTGCCTTCGGTCATCGAATTGAGTAATTAACATGCCTGTCTATTCTTATTCGCAGCTAAATGTATATAAGGAGTGTCCCTTAAAATATAAGCTTCGATATCGCGATAGGATTAAGAGGGACTATGAAATCATCGAGAGCTTTATGGGCACAATGGTTCATGAAACCCTGAAGAAGTGTTATGACAATCTCGGGCTTAGCAAGATAGATACATTGGACAATTTACTCGCTTACTACGGTAAAATTTGGCAGGAGAACTGGCGTGATTCGATCCTCATCAGGAAGAAGGGTTTGACACAGGAGAGCTACATGGCGAAGGGAGAAAAGATGATTAAGGTTTATTACGAGCGCTATTCACCTTTTGACACGGACGTTACTATAGGCACTGAGATGAGGCTCAATTTCCACCTGGATGACGAGAAAAAATACAGGATGATCGGGTATGTAGACCGACTGGCACGAGCTCAAGGCGGTGTTTATGAAATTCATGACTATAAAACATCCGCTCATCTACCGAGTCAGCAAGATGCTGACAACGATTGGCAGCTTGGCTTGTACCATATTGGGATTCAACAGAGATGGCTACATATCAAGGATGTCAGGCTCATCTGGCACTACCTTGCCTTTGATACAGAACTTGTTTCTTATCGCACTCCGCAAGCTATCACAAGTCTGTGTCAAAATACCAGGAGACTGATTGACGAGATAGAATCCGCTCAAGATTTTCCGCCGAGGGAAAGCTGGTTGTGTAGTTGGTGCGAATACCCTGACCTATGTCCGCTGAGGAAGCATTTTTTCAAGGGAGAGACACTGCCGTTGCAGCAAATACTTTTCCCCATGAGCTAATTCCTTAATCCGTGGGTCGGGAGAAAATGAAGGAAAGGCAGGGTGGCTTTAGGAGGTTTGACACTGTTTGTAGGCTTAATGAGGGAGTGAAAATAGGAA
>JAGGZD010000039.1 GCA_021162245.1 Dehalococcoidia bacterium
GGCTTGTTGAGTATAACTTCAACCGCCCTCATCAGTCTCTTGTCTATCTTACCCCTGTGGAGTATATTGAAAAGGAACTTGCTAAAACCCATAGTTCAGTGTTACCTATGTGGTCAGCCAGCACAGGGTTTTGACAAACCTATTGGTCGATGCTAGTATGATTGATAGAAGAGTTAATTTTAGCTCGGATATTATGATAAAAAGTATGCTGGGTTTGTTGGGCGGGAAAGCTGTGGAGTGTTGTTAATTGGACGATAGCGATAGTTGGCTTTTATTAGCCTTCTTGGTTTGTCTTGTGTTGTCTGCTTTCTTCTCCAGTGCTGAAGCGGCCTTTATCTCTTTGCCTAAGCTACGCATAAGGTATTTGGTGGAGAGTGGCGTTAGGGGAGCGGGGCAGCTAGCTAAAGCTGCTGATAAGCCAGAGAGATTTTTGTCTACTGTCTTGCTGGGGAACAACCTGGTGAATGTGGCTGCGGCTACTGTAGGTACTGTTGTGGCGGTCGGGGCCTTTGGTCCAGTTTGGGGCCCAATCGCAGCCACCGTGGGTGTGACAAGCCTGATTCTATTGTTCGGAGAAGTTATTCCCAAGAGCATAGCTGTGCGTCATGCACAGGGACTATCTCTGGCTTTCATCAACCCTGTAAAGGTAATAGAATACTGCTTTTATCCTTTTGTGCTGGTGTTAGGACGTATAGGTCTGGGATTTTCCAGAATGGTGGCTGAATCTGTGGAAGCCAGGGAACTGGTTAGCGAAGGAGAAATACTTTCTGCCATAAATGTTGGCGAGAATGAAGGGGTAGTAGAAGAAGATGAAGCGAAGATGTTGCACAAGGTATTTGAATTTACTGACTGTACTGTGAGCAAAGTTATGATTCCCAGAACGGAAATTACCTGGGTGGAGCAAGGAACGACGCTAGGCGAGTTTCTGGATATCTATACACAGACGCCATATAGCCGCTTTCCTGTGTATAAGGATAACACTGATAATGTGGTGGGCATCTTATTTGCTAAAGATGTGCTTATGCAGCTAAGCAATAATCACGTAAGCGAGGAGATGGCCATTGATGATCTGATGCGGACGGCTCACTTTGTGCCAGAAAGTAAGCATCTGGGCGAGCTTCTCACTGAGATGAGGGATGGGGGCTATCACATAGTAATCGTCGTAGATGAATTTGGCGGCATAGCTGGTATGGCTACTTTGCGGCAGCTAACTGAAGAGATTGTGGGTGATATTAGACATGAATTGACTGAAGAGGAGAAGGATTTTGTGATGGCTGGGGATAATGCCTTTCAGTTGGATGGTGGATTCCGGGTGGAAGAAGCTAATGAAGAATTGGAACTGGGATTGCCTGATGGTGATTATGAAACTGTGGCCGGTTTTATCCTTGACCACCTTGGTAGGATACCCAGTCAAGGGGAACAACTGAAATATCACAACCTGAAATTTGTTGTAACTGAGATGCGTGGCGTGAAGATAGAGAAAGTCATGGTAACCAGGGAAACTGAAGATGCAACGCCTGCGCATTAGGTTTGGTCGTGGGGAAGAAGTTAAGTTTATTTCACATCTTGATGTGATGAGGTTTTGGGAAAGGGCTTTCAGAAGAGCTAAAATACCTTTAACTTATTCCCAGGGCTTTACTCCCCACCCACGAATTTCGATGGCAGCGCCTTTAGCTGTTGGGGTAAGCAGCGAGGCTGAACTTATGGATGTGTGGCTAAAGCGCTGGATGCCACCTCAGTCATTTATGATGTTGGTGAGGAGCCAGTTGCCTACCGGATTCGATGTATTCGACGTGCGGGAAGTTGGGCTAAAGATTCCGTCGCTTCAATCTTGCCTTGCTTTCGCTGAATACCAGGTGGAGGTAGAGAGTAATAAGACGGACGAAGAAGTGAAATCCTCACTTCATTCTTTACTTCAAACTAGGAAATTGCCCTGGCATCGTTCCAGGGAAGGCAAAACGAAGCTATATGACTTGAGAACCCTGATAGACGATTTGTGGTTCATTGAACATCGCTGTGAACATAATGGCGAACCTGAATCTATATATGTTCTGGGGATGCGGTTGCGTTGTGGAGCTGAGGGTAGTGGCAGGCCGGAGCAAGTAACTGCTGCCCTGGGTTTTCTGGAACATCCTGAATCTATCCATCGATGCAAGCTCACTTTGGAAGAAGTATCATTGGGAGAGGGGATTCAGAGCCCATCCCCTTGCTCGAAGCAAAACCCTTAAAGTAGTCTGCGAAAACTAATGGAGCAGGTTGTGGGACAATTCCTGTGAAAAAACCTGAATTGGAGCCAAGAATTGAAGATTTCATTTGGCGACATAAGCTGATCTCAACAGGGGATATAATAGGCGTTGCGGTGTCAGGTGGTGCAGATTCGGTTTGCCTGCTGCATATACTGGCGAAATGGAGAAGTAAACTTAACGTAAAGTTGCACGTGGCTCATTTGAACCACCAACTTCGTGGTGCTGAATCTGAAGCGGATGCCAAATATGTGGTTGACCTGGCTGCCCGTCTCGACGTTCCATGCACTATAGGCAGGCGTGATGTTATGGCCTACAAAGCTGAAAAGAGTTGCTCTACTGAGGAGGCTGCCAGAGATATGAGGTATGATTTTCTTGCTGAAGTGGCTGCTGTTATTGGGGCTAGCCGAATGGCAATAGGCCATACACGGGATGACCAGGTGGAGACTATCCTGATGCATATATTGCGAGGTACAGGAGTCTCTGGATTGCGGGGCCTTGAGCCTTGCTCGCCTATTCCGTGTCAAAATTACCAGACGTTAGCGACCAGTCGCCCCACACTGGCGATAAAGCCACTCCTTGATGTTACCAGGCAGGAGACGATGCGTTACTGCCAGGAGTATCATCTTGAGCCGCGTAGTGATTCCTCTAATTTTTCACTGGCCTTCCGCAGAAATCGCCTTCGGCTAGAATTGTTGCCTTTGCTCAGGGAATACAACTCCAATGTGGACCAGGCTCTGCTTCGCCTGGCGGGGATCGCTAATGACGATGTTGTTTTTATAGAACAGCAAGCTCTGGGGCTGTGGGATGAAATGGCCAGGGGAGAGGAAGATGTTGTTTACCTGAATAAAAGAAAAAGTATAGCTTTACCACTGGCTCTGCAAAGGCAGTTAATACGACTGGCGCTGGTCAGGGTTTTGGGGAGTACGAAAGATGTCGAAGCAATCCATATTGAGGCAATAAGAGGGTTACTGAGTAAGCCTGTGGGCAAAAGAATTTCTCTGCCCCATAATATTATTTGCTATGGGGGGTATAATGAAATTGCTATTGCAGCGAAATTATCTCATGAGTTATTCACCTTCTGCCATTTTGAGGAAGTGAGCCGGCTGAAAGGTGTTGTTCAAGATGGGATTAGCGAAAAATTTAAACAAAATTATTTCTCTCAACAACCTGTACCTCTAATGCAGGGCAGATTTCGTCTCCATATTCCGGGGGAAACAATTTTGCCTGGGTGGCGGGTAATAGCTAGTATTTCCTCTGCTGTTGCGAATGCAGTGAGGGAGCCTCAAAGTAATCTCGTGGCTACTCTTGATTTGCAGGAAGTGGGAAATGAGCTATCTGTGCGTCAGTGCCAACCTGGGGACAGCTTTCGCCCACTGGGTATGAGGGCGCTTAAGAAATTAAGGCGATTTATGAGCGATGCCAAGATACCTCTTCCGTGGAGGGATTATGTTCCTCTGGTTTGCTCTCCACGTCAAATTGTTTGGGTGGTGGGTTGGCGTATAGATGACAGGGTCAAGATTACCGGGACTGGGAGAGAAACTCTTCGTCTGGAGTTCATTAAGTTAATATAAAAACGGTTGGAAGATCTTAATCCGTGAGTGATAGATATATAGCAAAGCTAAGGGGGTATGTGATAAATTGTCACCTAAAAGATGAAAGGCATGAAAAAGAGAAGTACATTAGGGGTTACACTCACTGGAGGGCTTGAGGAGGAAGTAACGCCATGGGCGGGAGCAGCATTATTGGTAGAGCTGTACA
>JAGGZD010000050.1 GCA_021162245.1 Dehalococcoidia bacterium
CACTCTGAAGTTCATGCCGTAGGATATTTTAATTGCTAACGGCACCGAGGAGTATGTCAGGAGGAAACCTCGGCAAAATGTCAACTCTTTGACCTGCTAGCAAATTAACTTGGGAAGTGAATTAAAGGCGAAACGCCAAATGAAACAGGGAAGTGCAAAATAGATAAAAAGAAGTGAGGCCAGCAAGAAATCATAATAAAAAAAGGAGTTCACTAACATGAAAGCAGGAGGAAAGGATTTGGGAATCAAAGTCATAGCTGGTGAAATAGCTCAGATAGAAGCTGATGCTATTGTAGTAAAGCTCTTTGAGGGTGAGCAACCTGGTGATGTCACTGCTGCTGTGGATAAAGCTTTGGGAGGAGCTATAGCTCGTCTTATTGGCAATGGTGGAATTAAGGGTAAATTTGGAGAGGTTAGCATTATTCATACCCTTGGCAAGCTACCATCGGACATAGTGTCTGTAGTTGTCTTAGGTAAGCGCCAAGATTTCACTCTGGATAAAGTGCGCAAAGCGGCGGGAGAATCCTGTCGCTCCTTGAGGAAATTGAATTGCCATAAGATAGCTACCGCTCTCCATGATGCTGATATTGGTGATATCGACCCCGAAGCTTTAGCTGAGGCAGTAGTGGAAGGGAGCCTTCTTGGGCTGTATAACTTTGCTAACTATAAGAAACCTGAATATGAAGATATTAAGGAGACATTAATAGTAGGAAGAGATAAAGATAAGCTTCCATCTCTAGAGCAAGGTGTCCGTAGAGGGAATGTAATAGCGGAGGCTACCAACTTGGCACGTGACATGATTAATGAACCAGCTAACCACATGACACCAAGTCGAATGGCTGAAGTGGCTAAAGAAATAGCTGCTAAAGGCAAGCTGGAGGTTAATGTTTTTGATTCAAATGAAATAAAGACAATGGGTATGGAGGCATTTCTGGGGGTGTCAAGTGGAAGTGAGCAGCTTCCAAAGTTAATAACTCTCAGTTACAAAGGGGATGAGAATTCTAAAAACACTATTGGTTTTGTTGGCAAAGGTATAACTTTTGATTCTGGAGGAATTTCCATTAAGCCTTCAAAGGATATGGATGAAATGAAAGGCGACATGGCTGGTGGTGCTGCTGTTATGGCAGCACTCAGTGCCATTGCTCAGTTAAAGCCGAAAACTAATGTTGTTGGTATTATCCCTACTGCTGAAAACATGCCCAGTGGCAGCGCCTTAAAGCCAGGTGATGTAGTTAAAGCCATGAATGGTAAGACTATAGAGGTGAAAGATACTGATTGTGAGGGAAGGCTCATTTTAGCTGACGCGTTAAGTTATGCTGTAAAGCAAGGTCTGTCCCCTGTGATTGATTTAGCTACCCTGACGGACTCCTGTGGTGTTGCTTTGGGCACCGGGTATAGTGGTGCTTTTAGCAATAACCAGGAGTTAATGAACAGGGTTTTCAAGGCTGCTGATGGAGCTGGGGAGAAGTTGTGGCAATTGCCTCTACTTGAGGAATATAAGGAACAGATCAAAAGTGAAATTGCCGATATTAAGAATACCGGTGAAGGGTATGGTGGAGCTATTACTGCCGCCCTTATCCTGAGTGAATTTGTGGGTAATACGCCATGGGTTCATCTGGACGCAGTGTACACTTCCCTCAGTAGTAAAGAAAGCGGCTATTTAGTGAAGGGAGCTACAGGGGTAGGAGTCAGAACTTTGGTTGAATTGGCTTTAGCACTAGCCAACAAAGTGTCCTGAATGTTTCAGCTGTACGAAGACCCGTAGTTTTTGGCTGATATTAACACCAGGGACGGTGGGATTTTGCTATCATGAGGTTGCTGGCTAATCGTAAACCCAAAAGGGCTCTAATGTAAGACCCAGTAATGATAGAATTCACTCCCCAACACTATGCTGCTTGTTTTGTTCAGGAAAAACAAAGCGCCTCACACATACCCCAGAAATTGCCAGGCCTATTCTCTTGCTTGCAGCTTCACTTTGTTCACCATCAAGTATATGCCCCAATCACAAACGAGATGTCCATCCCTTCAGGTTCATCTTATATTGAAATAAACTGGCTATTCACACATGATATTTCCAAGTATATAATGGAAATAAGAGCTACGGGAGAAAAGAATCAGCCTGAGATAGCTGTCGGACATCTCCAGGATGAGACGCCCGACATAAAGGAGGTAAAATGACAGGAATTGCGACCAAAGAAGAGTTGAGGCGCTTGACGGCTATTGCACGGATACATCACAGCGTGGGCCTCAGTGTCATGCCAGAGGAAGTATCGCGAATCCTGGTGAGGGAACTGTCGGAGGTGCTGAAGTGTAATGGCTGTGCCATACTGCTCATCGAGGGCAAGCAGGTGCGGGTACTGGCTGAGAGGGGTTTCTTCAACACTCTGGGGCAGGTAGAGTTCAATACAGACATGCCTGCCATACGGCATATATTGGATACTGCGAAGACCATCGTCACTGGTGATGTCGCCAACAGCCCTGCCGCCGACTGCCTTCCAGAAAAGTGTTCGGTGCGATCGCTGATATGCATACCCATCATGGTGAACAATGAAGTTCGGGGGATAATTCACATTGACTCCATGAAAAATGATGCCTTCACCAAAGAGGATGCCGAATTCATTGAACTCCTGGCGGATGAGGTCGCCATAAGTATAGAGCGCTCTTTGATATACTCCCGGGTTGTAGACCTCTCCATCAAGGATGGCCTTATTGGGTGCTTCAACCGCAGGAAGTTCGATGTGGATATCGTGGCCAACTTCGCTCATATTAGACAGTACGGGGGAACGTTGGCACTCCTGATGCTGGACGTCGATTGGTTCAAACTATACAATGACTTTCATGGGCATGCCGATGGAGATACACTGCTTAAGAAGCTGGTGGCTACACTGGCAAACAACGTACGGCCCATGGACAGGGTTTATCGCTATGGAGGCGAGGAGTTTACCGTTATACTCCCTGAAACCGACAGAGACAGTGCCTTTCTCATCGCTCGCAGGTTGCAGCGGGCAGTCGAACTGGAGCCCTTCAAGGGGGAGAGCCAGAGCCAGCCCCGTGGCAGAGTAACCGTGAGCATAGGCGTCGCTGGATTCCCCATGGATGCCAGTGACAGGAATAGCCTGCTGAAGGCAGCGGATGCGGCGCTCTACCGCGCCAAGCAGTCGGGCAGAAACCGCGTCTGCAACTTCCATCCCAGTGCTGAGCAGACCAGCAATTGAAGCAGCAAAGAACAAAAACCTGTGTAAAAGCGTTGCACATTGCGTATTTTGTCCCCTTCAGAAGGAATTGCAAATGGAAAGTGATGGCACTCTGTGGTATCATCAATTAAATCTTTGCGGAAGGAGATTGATGTGAAAGCACTTCTTGTTTACCCACAGTATACGGATACCTTCTGGAGCTTCAAGCACGCTTTGAAATTCGTTTCCAGAAAAGCCAGTTTTGCTCCGTTGGGACTGCTCACTGTAGCTGCTATGCTTCCTGTTGAATGGGAAAAAAAGCTGGTGGACATGAACATAAGAACCCTGTCCGATAAGGACATCAGGTGGGCCGACTGCGTGTTCATCAGCTCCATGGTAGTACAACGAAATTCAGCCAGGGAAGTAATTAACAGGTGCAACGAACTCGGAACCAGAATCGTTGCAGGTGGCCCCCTTTTCAATACAGGGTACGAGGAATTCGGTTTCGATGACATAGACCACCTTATATTTGGTGAAGCTGAAAATATACTGCCACAGTTTTTGGAAGACCTGGAAAAAGGCTGCGCCAAACATATTTACACGGCTGAGGAGCATCCGGATATAACAAAAACCCCTGTGCCTCTGTGGTCGCTTATCAACGAGAAGGAATACCAAATGATGAGCATACAGTATTCGCGAGGCTGTCCTTTCAACTGTGAATTCTGCGATATTATTGTGATGAATGGGCATGTACCCCGAACCAAGACCAAGAACCAGATAATAGCTGAGTTGGATAGGCTATATAACCAGGGCTGGCGAAACAGTATCTTTTTCGTCGACGATAACTTCATCGGCAACAAGCAAAAGCTGAAGAAGGAGATCCTGCCGGCGATAATCACCTGGATGAAAGAGCGGAAATATCCCTTCTCATTCCTTACGGAAGTATCTATAAACCTTGCCGATGATGAAGAACTGATGCGATTAATGGCGACAGCAGGGTTTGACCAGGTATTTGTTGGCATTGAAAGCCCCAACGAGGAAAGCCTGGTTGAATGTAACAAGATGCCGAATAAAGGTCGCGATTTGCTGGCGGCGGTCAAGAAGATCCAAAACCACGGTTTCCAGGTGTTCGGGGGATTTATCGTAGGCTTCGATAGTGACCCACCTTCAATTTTCAAGAGCCAGATAGATTTCATTCAGAAGAGCGGCATCGTTACTGCCATGGTCGGCGTGCTGATGGCACCCCCAGAAACAGCCCTGTACAAGCGTTTGAAAAAAGAGAACCGTCTGTTGCCGGGAGGCACCGGAGACAATACCGATGGGTCCACCAACTTCATGCCTAAAATGGGTCACGAAGCACTTGTCAACGGCTACAAGCACATCCTGAGCACCATTTATGCACCCAAGCCATACTTTGAACGCGTCAAGGTTCTTCTCAAGGAATACAAACCTCAAGTCAAGATAAAAGGCAATTATAGCACTCGCTACATCTGGGCATTGCTCAAGTCCATGTGCATCCTGGGCATCAAGGAAAAAGGAAGAGTGTACTACTGGAGGCTGTTTGCCTGGACATTATTGAAAAAGCCCAGGTTTTTCTCTTTATCCATAACCCTCTCCATAGTGGGATTCCATTTTCGCAAGGTTGCCGAAAAAATCGCCAAGATACCCACGCCTAAGGCACCCAAGGCGCCTAAGATTGACGATGTGAATATAGGTGAGTTGGAGCAGACAACGACATAGCGCCTATGGAGAAGATCGGTGCCTTCGCTTACCGCAGACCCAAGCTCATCATCGCCGTAGTACTCCTTCTCAATCTTGTTGCACTGACCTCCTTCCTGCGCTTCGACCTAGACGCCGACTTCCTCAATTTCTTCTCCTCGGGAAATCCCAGGACAGATGAATACAACAGGTTGAACGAGAAATACCATACGGGAGAAACCGTCGTGGTCCTCATCGAGCAAAACGACTCTCTTCTGGAGAAACAACATCTCCAGAGCGTTCTGTCTCTACAAGAAGATATCGAGAACGTTAACGGCATACGCCATGTCCAGAGCTTCCTTCCTCAAGAAATCCTGGTGGGGAGCAACGTTTACAAAGTGGATCAACACTTTATCGCACATCATTCCGACCTGTTGGAAGACTTCATTCGCAATAACCCCCTCACGAGCCAGCTTCTCTCCATCGACGAGAACAAGGGCTCTCTGGCTATCACCATGGAACCGAATGCCCCATCCGGGGAGGTGGTGAAATCACTGCAGGAAATAACGAAGAGTGGGACCTCCTTTGACCTTTCCCTAGCAGGCAACGAGATAATCAAGGACACCATGTGGCGTTACTTGATAAGGATATTGCTCACCCTGCCGCCCTGTGCCATATTGCTGGTGCTGCTGGTATTTAGATCCATTCTCAAAAACCGCCGACTGGCCATCATTGCCATAATCCCTGCAGACCTGGGCGCCCTGTGGACACTGGGCACAATATTCTGGAGCGGGCAGGAGTTGAATTTGCTTACAATACTCAGTCCTATCTTCGTCATCGTTATGGGCGCAGCCGACGGGCTGCACTATGTCAGCCACTTCATGGATAACCTTTCTCTCTATCCCGACCGCCGCAAGCTCACCGTGGAAACCCTGCGCCAGACAGGCACACCCATGTTCCTGACAACGATAACCACCATGGCAGGGTTTGCCTCGCTGGCATGGTCCAACATAGCGCCCATGCGCCAGATGGGAATCTTCGTCGCCCTGGGCATAGGCTACGCTGGGCTTCTTTCCCTTTTCTTCCTGCCAGCGATATTCTGTTGCATAAAGCTACCTGCTGCACCAACACGGAGTAACACTCCCGCTCCAGTCAAATTTATCATGGAGTGCTCCCATCACAAACGAGAACTTATTATCGCCTTTGTCTCTGTGGTAGTAATAGCAGCTCTCTTCATTCCTCGGCTGGAAGTCGCATCCAACCAGCTGATGTTTTTCAAGGAAGGGTCAGAGACAGTGCGGACTTTCAACAAGGTGGAGGATAATTTCGGTGGGGCACTGCCCCTCACTGGGGACATAGTAGCAGAGAGGGGCCTGTTCACACTGAGAGATTACGAGCTTGCCGAAGATGTCATGGACGAAGAAAGAGACCTGGAGAGGATACCGGGGATAAAGAGTGCCATTTCCCTCTTCGATATCGTTGCCAGTATCAGCAAGAAGATGACCGGGCAGGAAGACTACCCCAAAAATCCCGCTCTGGTTAATGACATCCTGCGCAGGATGGACGAGGATGACATAGAAGATTGGGCTTCCAGTGATGGTCTACGCATGCTGATTAAGACCGACGACCTCGATGCTCTGGACATAAGCCAGATAGACAACTTCGTCTCCTATCACCTCAACATCAGGGCAATAAGCGGGATGCCGGTGCTCTTCGATGAGATGAACAGGATGGTGGTGCAGAGCCAGATTCGCAGCCTGGGGCTGGCGCTTGCCCTGATATTCATCATGCTGCTAGCAACCATCAGGCGGCTGCGTGCGGCGCTGGTGTCCCTCATTCCAATAGCCATCACGATAACCGCCATCATGGGAATGATCTCCGCTACGGAATTCAATCTGAACATCGTAACAGCCACCCTCTGCTCCATCGCCATTGGAGTGGGAGTGGACTACTCCATCCACCTGATATACAGCATCTATTACTTCCGGGAGCGAGGAAACGAGGGCCGGGAAGCCGTTGATATGGCTCTGACCACAGTCTCCCGCCCAATACTGGCCAACGCCTTCGGCCTGGCCATCGGCCTCTCCGTGTTTTTCCTCTCGCCACTAAAAATCCACCAGGAGGTGGCCGTGCTCATGTGG
This sequence comes from Dehalococcoidia bacterium, assembly GCA_021162245.1. GTDB lineage: Bacteria > Chloroflexota > Dehalococcoidia > GIF9 > AB-539-J10 > JAGMDB01. The sequence continues at coordinate 7,013 of JAGGZD010000050.1, forward strand.
ACAGCCATGGTTGTTTCCTCTATGGCAGCTCTACTGCTCATCCCTCTTTTTTACTCGGGAGAAAAAACTCCGAAAGAATAGCAATCATCCCTCGATACAGACTCATTCCGTTTCGTTTTTATTCATCAAGCTTTAATCACCCCCCCCCAATACTACCCTTGACAGCGGTATTTTGTTTCTGTATAATCAACTGCACTTGCACATAATCAAGTTGACTTTATTATTTAAAAGGAGGTGGTTGCTATTAGATAAAGTTTTTTCTTCCCATAAACTCGGCAAAGAAGATAAAAAAGGAGGTACAACTAATCTTGATAGGTAAAATTATTAAATCAAAGTTCCTGAGCTTACTCTTAGCTCTCTCGCTGCTGCTGCCTTGTCTGGCTACAACACCCGCCATGGCGGCAGGGCCCTACCCATACTCCACCGGTGATTCTGAAGTCAGCGATGCGCTTGGCTACTTACGCGTGCAGCAGGGTAGCGACGGCAGCATTGGTGATTTTGCTACTTCTGCCTGGGCGGTGATGTCGATTGCCGCCGCCGGTGAGGACCCTAATAACTGGCAGGTCGGCTCCAATCCCAGCATAGTTGACTATCTGACCACCAACGCCGGCAGTGCCTCATCCATAAATGACTATTCACGGATGATACTCGCCATAGTTGCCACCAGCGAAGACCCAAGCAACTTCGGCGGTGTAGACTTTCTATCACTGTTACAGTCTGCCTATGACGGGAGCCAGATCGGCGATAGCTCACTCCTTAACGATGATTTCTGGGGCGTCATGGCACTGGTTGCTGGTGGTGAAGATTCCACCTCAGCCATCATCCAGGATAGTATATCCTTCATTCTCACCAACCAGAACGGTGACGGGGGCTGGAGTTGGGGCGTTGGCCAAGACAGCGATGTAGACGATACAGCCGCCGCCATAATGGCACTCATCGCCAGCGGACAGTCGCCAAATTCAACTCCGGTAACCGATGCTCTCGCTTATATCAAATCCACCCAGACCGACAATGGCGGCTTTGAGTCATGGGGGTCAACTAACTCTGCCACCGATTCCTGGGGCATAGATAGCATAGCTGCCGCCGGAGAAGACCCCACCAGCGCTGGCTGGCAGAGTGGGCTCGGCAATGACCCAGTTGATGACCTGCTTACCTTCCAGAATGCAGACGGTTCCTTTAACTGGACACAGGCAACACCTTCCAACATAGCGTTGATGACCTCATATGCTATCACAGCTTTGCTGGGTGTTCCTTATCCCGTAGCCGTTTTACAGCCCCAGCAGGGGGTAACTGTTGACATACGGATTGAAGGACAAAGCAGCACAGTCTGGAGCGGCACGGTAACCGTTGACGACTCCACCATCATCGACGACCAGGGTGGACAACATAACTTTGCTGAACCGACGGCGCTAGGCGCCCTGGATGAGGCTTCGCAACTGGGAGGCTTTCCCTATGCGGTTCAGGATACTGCCTACGGACTCTACATATACTCAATAAACGGGGAAGAGCCGGCAGGCATGGCAGGATGGATGTACCGTGTGGACTATGTCAGCCCGATGGTCGGCGCCGCCGACTTCATCCTTGACCAGACGACACCACCTAGTCCACCACATCAGGAGATTCTGTTTACCTATTCTGAGTGGGGGCAGGCACCCTTGAAGGTTGAAGTGGACAATGCAAACCCGGGCGTGGGCGATATTTTCACTGTCACAGTGACCGAGTACGACGATGACACGAGTACATGGTCGCCAACGGCTAGCGCAACCGTCCACGCCGACCAGGATTATACCACAAGCCAGGATGGCACGGCAGCCATCACTATCAACAGCAACATGACGGTTGAAGTCTATGCCCAAAAAGACGGCTACATCCGCAGCAACCACGTTACCGTTGTCGTCGGGGACGGCAGTGCTCAACCCGGAGATGAAAAGGACCTCAGTATGAAGGCACATATCATCCCCGCTATCAGCTTCTCCATCAGTCCCTGCAATATCAACTTCGGTGACCTGGGGCCTCGAGACACCAGTGACCCAGTCACGGTTACCCTGACCAATGAAGGGGCCTGGAACCTCTCAATCACCACCACTGTAACAGATACAGCACAGGACCTCTACGTGGAAGGCCTCGAGCTGGATAATGTGAAGTGGGATATCTTCAGCACAACAGTTATGAGAGATGATACTGCCAACTGCATAGCTACGCTTACCGTTCCTGAGGACTATACGTTGACAGGGAGACAGGACGGCACACTCATATTCTGGGCAACCGATGCAGGATAACTGATACTAACAAAATAGAAATGCTGGGGAGGAGTTTCAACTCCTCCCCAGCTGGAACAATACAGGAGGTTTATTATGGTGCACAGGTTACCCACTAAGGCCTTGATAATAATACTGCCAGTTATGGCATTGTTGTTGTCGGCTTCATCGGTGTTGGCATTCGGTATAGGAATAACACCGGGCAAGATGGAATTCAGCGCTCGCCCTGGTGGCACGGAAATGCAGACAGTGCGTGTCATCAACCAGGCTAATCAAAAATCAGAATTCCAGGTGTATGTTGAAGGCGGAAATGAAGGCTGGTTCACGATTACGCCTTGCGAATTCGCCCTGAACGCTCAGGAAATCAAAAACGTGGAAATCCTGTTTGCTCCACCATTAACGACGCCCCCAAAAGAGCACGATTTCTCTATCTGCGTTGTATCAGTACCGCCTGACTCAAACCTGAGCATCGGCGCCGGTGTAAAAATACCTGCACATGTACAAATAACAGGACTACCAGCCATAGCAATCCAGTGGTGGATAGCTTCTGTTGTCATTCTCGCAATAGTAGTTGTGGGTCTGCTAGCTTTGTGGAGGCGAAAGGCGAGGCATGCTTAAGAGAACGCATTATATCATCGCAGTATTACTACTGGCATCCCTGCTCTGTAGCTGTTCAACTCAACTTTCATCGCCGAAAAATGATAATCCGACGAATAGCGAACCTGCAAAGACAAAAGTGACAGTGGTGGTAACGCAGGATTTCGGTAGAGAGTTGATTCTTGAACAAAAAATCGAGAGCGGAGCTGACACAAATGCTATGTCTGCGTTACAGATAATTGCTGATGTGGAAACTAAATACGGCAGTGGCTTTGTCAGTTCCATCAACGGCGTTAGTTCACAGTACGAAGGACCGAGCCAGAGTAAGAAAGACTGGTTTTTCTATATCAACGGCATCGCCAGCAATACAGGCGCCAGGGATTACATTCTTCGAAGCGGAGACGTGGAGCATTGGGACTTCCGTGACTGGAGTTATCATCAATTCATTCCGGCCATCATCGGCGATTTTCCTCAGCCCTTCCAAAGCGGATACCAGAACAAGCTTAAGCCTACTTCGGTGGTATACGAAGAGGCTTTTTCCGCAGAAGCTGAACTCCTGGCTAAAAAACTGGAGGCATGCGGCATTACCAAAGTTTCAGCCATATCCTATGACCTGCTATCCAACGAAGCAAAAGAAAATAGCAATCTCATTATCATTGCGACGCCACACAACATGCTTATCTCAGAACTGAATAATGCACATAAAAAGCACGGCTTCTACGCCTATTTTGAACAGAATACGTTGATATTGCTTGACGCCGAAGGCAACACGTCCAGGAAATTCGTTAAGGCATGCGGCTTAATCCAGGCAGCGCAAAATCCCTGGAATCCAAAAGGTGTTGGCTCAGGAGAAAATGTGGCATGGATGATTACAGGCACAGACGTAAGTAGCATAAAAAGTGCTGCAGAGATACTGATAACTGACAATGATGGACTGCGCCGTACATTTTCCGTGGTGATAAACGGTAAGGAACTTATAAAGATACCATGATGCGGGAATTAAGGTATCGTGACAAGAACACGGCTATTCACCAATTGAACCCCGTCGTTAAGCTAGCATGGGCAGCTACAATTATCGTCCTGAGCCTGATTTTCGACCACCCTTTATATGTCATGGTTCTTTTGGGTACTACCATTACATTGTTAAAGTCGGCAAACGTCTGGCGAGAATGGATTCCGCTATTGAAGCTGAGCCTCTGGCTCGGCGCCAGCATCATCGTAATTAATGCCATGGTGAGCTGCCATGGTAATCATGTCCTGGTAATTGCTCCATTTACATTGCCGGTCCTAGGCCAGGCGGTGATAACCATGGAGGCGATAGCCTTTAGTGCGGCGATGGCAGTGAAGCTTCTGGTCATAATCTCAGCCTTTGCCTTCGTTAACCTCACGGTTCACCCCGATGACATCATGTCGATTCTAATCAAGATGAAACTGCCCTACAAATCAGTTTTGGTGACCTCACTGTCAACGCGGTTTATCCCCTGTCTTATCGAAGACATGCAGCGCATAAACGATGCATATCGCACAAGGGGAATGCGACTGGATACAGGCAGCTGGTTCAGAAGGCTTAAAAACCGGGCTGGAATCATTATTCCACTTTTATCCAGCTCACTTGACCGGGCAGTGCAGATAGCCGAAGCTATGGAAGCGCGGGCTTTCGGTGCAAGGCAGAAGCGAACTTTTTACAAGGACATCAAATTTTCCCGTATGGATCGCATAACCCTGGTCTTTATATTGCTACCCTGTGGCGTCGGCATCACGATGCGAATTTTTAATTATGGAGGCTATGAATATTACCCCAGTCTGTCGATAATTAACCTGAGTAGCTTTATACTCCTCTCGCTGGTCATCTTAACCCTCCTCCTGCTAGCTATATTGCCTCTTGCCATTCTCCAAAGGAGAATTGAGTTTGATTAAACTGCGTGATTTTACCTTTACTTATAACGGAACTGTCCAGCCGGCCCTGCAAAATGTGTCTCTCACCATTGAAGATGGCGAATTTATCCTGATTACCGGGTCCTCTGGCGGGGGCAAATCAACCCTTTGTCGATGTTTCAATGGCCTGGTGCCACATTTTTACGGAGGCATCATCAGCGGGAGAGCCGAAGTTCAGGGTATGGATATTTTGAGGACTCCACCTAAAGAACTAGCCACGAAAGTAGGCATGGTGTTTCAAGACCCGGAGAATCAATTGGTAACAAGCAACGTGGAGCGCGAGATTGCTTTCGGGTTGGAAAACCTGGGCTTCCCTATCAGTTTGATAGCCCGCAGGATAGAGGAGGCACTGGACACGGCTGGTATCGCCAACTTGCGGGTTCGAAAACATCACGAACTCTCCGGTGGTGAGAAGCAGAAGGTAGCCATCGCCTCGGTGCTGGCACTCCACCCTGAAGTCCTGGTCCTTGATGAACCTACATCGGAGCTTGATCCACAAAGCGCCGAAGAAGTGCTGAGACTACTGGAAAGGCTCAACGACGAGCTGGGGATAACGATAATAGTTGTCGAGCACCGCCTCGACAGGGTTGTCCACCTGGTCGATCGAGTCCTGGTAATGAATGAAGGAAGCATCCAGGCCAATGGGCAACCACGGGAAGTTATGAATACTGATGCCCTGGGTCCAGGTAAACCGCCGGTAATAAGGCTGATGCAGCGCTTGCGGGTTAAGGGTTTGAAATTAGGTAAATTGCCTCTCACCGTGAAAGAGGCCAGGCTGGAATTGCAAAAAGTTCTGCGCAACATAAGTAGGAGCGAGTTTACTGACGATAGGTTATATACTAAACCGGTACTCAAGGTCGACAAATTATGGTTTTCCTATGGAGATAGGGCTGTTCTCAGGAATATCAAAATGACTATTAATAAAGGAGAGTTTACTGCCATTATGGGGCGGAATGCTTCAGGCAAAACAACTCTGGTCAAGCACCTGAATGGCTTACTTAAACCCGGTAAGGGCAGGGTTATCATAGGTGGCATCGATACCAGCCAGCATTCTGTTGCGGAGCTGAGCCGACAGGTTGGCTACGTATTCCAAAACCCCAACGACCACCTCTTCGCGGATACTGTAGAAGAAGAGGTTGCTTTTAGCTTGAGAAATCAGGGTTCGGAGGAGGCACAAATAAATAAATCAGTTGAGCGAATCCTGAATCAGTTCAGGCTTGCCCGTTACCGACAATCCTATCCGAGGAATTTAAGTGGCGGCGAAAAGCAACGGTTGGCTCTGGCTTCGGTTCTCGTAACCAGGCCTAAAATAATAATCTTAGATGAACCAACGCGGGGAATGGACTATGCTTTGAAACTGGAGCTGATTGGATTTCTTACCGATTACTGCAAGCGCGGGAATTCCGTTGTCATGGTAACCCATGATGTCGAAACAGTAGCCGAGTGTGCCGACCGGGTCATTTTGCTAAGCGAAGGTAGAGTGGTGGTGGATGGTAATAAGAGAGAGGTGCTCTCCAAAGCTTTACTCTTTTCACCACAAATTAATCGCCTGGCACAAGCACTGAGTAGATTTGGGATATCTGATACCACGCTCACTATCGATGAAATGATTGGTCAAATAGTGTGAAAAAAAGTCACGTCGTTCTGATCCTGATCGTCTTTGTTGCCACAGGGGCTTTCATCACTCCTGCTGTAGATTCACCCCGGGCAGATTTCCTGAACTGGGGCGTATTTGCTGCCATTCTGGCTCTTTTGGTCTGTGCAGCTCTATTCTTTGAATTTGAAAGCACAGCGGCGAGTTCTAAGGAAATAGCACTCGTTGCTATGCTGGGGACCATTTCTGCCGTTCTGAGAGTTCCATTTGCTGCAATCCCCAGTGTGCAACCATGCACCTATCTCATTATTTGTTCAGGGTACGTGTTTGGCCCGGTAGCCGGGTTCACCGTCGGCGCCATGACGGCTCTGGTATCCAATTTTTTCCTGGGGCACGGCCCATGGACCCTTTATCAGATGATTGCATGGGGATTTGCCGGACTTTCCGCTGGTTATCTCCGCAAACTCAGATTAAACAGGCCTCTATTAATAGTTTTTGGGGTACTCTGGGGCTATTTATACGGCCTCATTACTAACATCTGGTTCTGGACAGCTTTCATTTACCCTCTTACCCTGCAAACTTTCATTGTGACACAAGTAAATACGATATGGTTCGACACTTTTCATGCCATCGGTAATGCGGTATTTCTCGGTTTTCTTGGGAGAAAGACTATAATAGTATTAAATAGATTCAAAGAACGGTTCTCTATAACCTTCATACAATGACACAGGGTTTTCTAAACAATAAGCCTGGGATTGATAATGCTTTTTGGCAGCTCTATTAACCATCCCTCGATACAGACTCACTCCGTGCTGAAAGAGACTGGCGCAGGCTATACGTCAATCGCGTATGATATAATCAGCTCCTTATGTCTGTAGTAGTGACCGGCAGCACAGGTCACATAGGCGCCAATCTCGTACGCGCCCTGCTTGATAATGGAGTGTCCACGCGCGTTCTAATCCACGAAGACAGACGAGCCATCGAGGGACTGGATGTTGATATCGTCGCAGGCGATATTCGTAACATAGATTCCCTGATTAATGCCTTCGCTGGTGCCGAAGTAGTCTATCACCTGGCTGCCGATATTTCATTGTCGCAGAGTGAATGGCCACAACTTAAAGAGGCCAACGTCACCGGCGTCAGTAACGTGGTCGAGGCATGCCTGCGTTGCGGGGTGCGCCGCCTGGTCCATTTCAGTTCCATCCACGCCATGACACAGGAGCCTATGGACACCCCTGTTGATGAATCACGTTCCCTGGTGGATTCTCATCGTTGCCCACCCTACGACAGGTCCAAAGCAGAGGGAGAGCGAGAAGTGCGCAGGGGCATTGAAAGGGGCCTGGATGCCATTATAATAAACCCAACAGCGATTGTTGGCATTCACGACTACCGCCCGTCGCACTTCGGGCAGGTTTTGCTGTCCCTGGCTAACCACAAGTTACCGGCTCTTGTTAACGGTGGATTCGACTGGGTAGATGTACGCGATGTTGTCGAGGGAGCAATGCGAGCCGAAGAACGAGCTCCCACAGGCACCAAATACCTCCTTTCCGGACACTGGGTATCACTTCCTGACCTGGCTAACATGGTACAAAAAATAACCGACATGCCTGCTCCTGCTTTCGTCTGTCCCATGGCATTAGCACGCTTTGCTGCACCGTTTGTTGGCGCTTTTGACCGCCTGGCAGGGAAACGCCCGCTGTACACCAGCGTTTCACTCAGGGCATTGCGCAGTAACAGAAATATCAGCCACAAAAGAGCAAGCCTTGAGCTCGGCTACTCCCCACGCCCATTTCGTGAAACAATTATCGATACTCTTCGATGGTTTGAAAAAGAGGGCAAGTTGGCAAAAGCGCTGAATCTGGAATCCATAAATTTACCATGAGTGAACCAGCGATTTTTAATGGCACTGTGATAGCCTGGTTCACACTGGCCGCAGCAGTTTTTATTGCTCTGTTCTTTGTTGCTGCTCCCTACGGCCGCTATGCGCGCAGTGGCTGGGGACCCACTATCAGCGCCAGAACGGGCTGGATCGTCATGGAGGCGGGAGCACCGCTTGTATTCGCCGCATGCTTCATTCTCGGTGAAAATAGAGGCACAGTCGCTGTACTGATTTTCCTTGCGCTGTGGGAATCGCATTACATGCATCGAGCCTTTATATATCCCTTCAGCCTGCGCGACAATGCCAGGCAAATGCCGGTAGCCGTCGTTGGTTTCGGGCTACTCTTTAACATGGTAAACGGCTACCTCAACGGCCGCCATATCTTTACCTTCTCCACCCGCTACACGAGCGAATGGCTTGCAGACCCGCGGTTCGCCACAGGACTTGTGCTCTTTATCGTCGGTTTCATCATCAACCGACAGGCGGATGGAGCCTTGCGCCGCCTCCGCGGAGCCGGCGAGCCTGATTACAAAATTCCATATGACGGCTTGTATCGCTGGATATCCTGTCCCAACTATTTTGGAGCGATCATCATCTGGGCAGGGTGGGCTGTGGCGACCTGGTCATTGCCAGGCCTGGCATTCGCTATCTGGACGGCGGCTAATCTTGTTCCCCGTGCCCGTTCGCATCACAGATGGTACCGTGAACACTTCCCTGATTACCCCTCCAGGCGTAAGGCACTGGTGCCCGGACTGTGGTAATGCCTCTTTTCGTACTACGTTTTCACCCGCGGTTGGTGATTTCAGTAAAGCTTAGTCGGACTGGCAATTTCCTGAATTATATGCGTGCCGCTGTGTTCGATTGGCCTCATGCTGTGCTTGCATCTCTGTCTTGCAGGTTTGAAGCCACTCGCGCAGTTCCATCTTATAGACTTGAAGTCGCTCCTGCAACTGTGTTCGTCTAGTTTCAAATAGTGCTTGCATCTCTGCCCTGCGAGCCTCAAGTTGTCCCTTCATCTCTGTCTTGCGGGCTTGAAGTCGCTCCTGCAACTCTGCCTTAATCTGGTCAATAATGGTTTGTACCGTTATATCCTCAGCGACGCCGTACTCCGAGTGAAGTATTTCATTAAGCTCGGCTCTGAATACTTCAAGACGGCTCTCCTCGTTTATATCCTGCACGTTGTCTCGGGCCTGGGCAAAGGCATCTTTCAAGTCCGATACTTCGATATCGAGTGCGTCGGCAACTCTCTCTATGAAGGTTACCTTCGGAGTAGTAATGGGCTCATCAGCGGCCATGACTACCTCGACAGTGCCGAAAGTACCGCCAACCAGCAAGACAATCCCCAGCAGTGGCATAATGATACGTCTCTTTGTTTTGCTCCACATGTTAGTTCTTCTCCTTTTCCTTTTTTCAACCGTGTTATAACCTCTATAACGAGAGACGGTCAAAATTGTTACACTTCACGCCGACCCGGTGCTGAGGAGATGTCCGGGGTAGGGCATTAGTGGGACCCATCCTCTGACATATAACCAGACTGGTGCGATCCATTAAGCGGTCCATCGGGTGCTGGCCCCCCGTCACCAAAGCCACTACTGCCCGGAATTTCATCCGACAGAGGAGTTTCCTCCGGAAGATCATCCAAAATCCTCGCTTTAACCCCGTCGGGAATGTCAGCGGGTAGCTGGGGCTTTTCCGGAAGGTTGTGACGTATCCCTGAAGCCAGCAGTGAGTTGGAGGCCTGGCAGTATCCTTCAGCAGAGAGCCTCATCGCTCTTTCCACACTTCCTTTCATGTCTTCCGGGGTCTTCTCATAAATAGCGCCCAGAATCGCCAGGTGATTGGAGGTGCACTGCATATTCATCTCATCAACGATGTCGAACTCTTCGTTCGGCCCGTATGCGCCCTGTGCAATCTCATTGCCGAGTCCGCGCAACGCTACGAATTGACAGAGAGCCATCTCCACTCTTTTGATTTTGGCTTCTGCCATTGCAACATTGGCTCTTTCAAGCCATTGCTGCATAGTGTCCAGAGTAATTTCTGTAGCGCGTACCGGATTTTTCCCTGCCAGGATGCGCAGGACTCTGAGCTGGCGCTCGCCAATCAGCTCCTGTACCTGTTTGATGGTTTCTCTGGATCCCTCCGACGCTTTGTCTTCAATCAGGCAAAGTATGACAAGGTGCCGGGAGATGGCCACCGCCACCGTTTCAGATAGCGTGGCGGATGCGCTCTCATCTTCGAGCTGCTCTGTCTCAGCGAAAACTGTCTTCATGTTGCGTTGATAGCCACTGATGGCCACGCCTATTTTATCCGACCTCGTGTCGGCCAGGGCTTCCATTTCCTGCAAACGGGTGCTGGCAAAAGCAAGCTCCAGCCGTACCCGGGAGGCATCATCAGTCGTCAGCATCAGGCGGATGTGCTCGGTGCCAAGCTTCACGGGATATATAACATCTCCCGGGAGACTATCCTGCGAAGCATATGCTGTACCTACACCAAGAGCGGAGGCAGCCAGTAAAACGGCAACAACGATCGCTGCCGCCCTCGACCTTCCGAAGCGCACCGTTCGCTGTGCGCCCTCACCGAAACCAATCTGCCACCATTTCGCTTTCGCTCGCCGGGCATGAATCTCTTCCATGAGATGCACGCGCGTTCTCACCTTGAAAGCAGTGGATGGCTTGATATCCCCTGGTTTTTTGATGCTAAGAGCAATCTTGAGCAACGGTTCCAATTGCTGACGCATGGAAGCGTATTTCTCCAGGCAGTCTTCCAGAGTGGACATTCCTGTCGCAATGTCTTCAATGCAGAGTGCAAGTATGTCTGCTACTTTTTTCAACGTACGTCCTTCTCTTTTTCCAGTATCTGTCGCAGTCTGGTCAACGCCCGGTGCTGGATAACCCTGATAGCTCCCTCTCTCTTTCCCAAGGAGGAAGCGATTTCAGCATAGGTAAACCCTTCGATGAAATGCATCATCAGTACCTGCTGCTGGTCTCCATGAAGCTCAAGGATTGCCCTGCGCAGCCGTTTCTGCCCATATCCGAGCTCGGCGGCTTCTTCCGGGATCGGTGCCGAATCAGTAATCCAGGAATCATCGTCGAGATGTAACTCATCCTTTTTCTTCTTTCGATAAAAATCGACAACCAGGTTATGGCTGATTCTCATCAGCCAGGCAAGGAACGGAGTGCCAGTTATTTTGTACTTGCCGATTGCCTGCCATGCCTTCATGAAAACTTCCTGCGTCAGGTCCTCCGAGTCTGCAGCATTGCCTACCCGGTAGTAAACGTGTCTGTATATCCGATCGATGTACATGTCATACAGCTTCCCGAAAGCATCAGCATCATCGCTTTTGGCTCTCTCAATTAACAGTTCCAGGCCAGCGTCTGTCACTATTTCATCGATTCTTTTTGTATACATTTATAAACGTATAAAGAACAGGAATGTTACAGCACGGACACCATGCAATTCCCACGACCTGGATAAATTTCACGCGATTCATCGTTATTATGGATTATAGTATCATGATCAGCTTTTATAAATACTACGAGAACCGCGCCCATGTTCACCTTGACGGCGTGCAACCGTCTTCGGATCCAGTATCATTTCTAAGGTTATTATACCACCAGTTTCAGGTGGCAGGCTCTGTGACCCGGGATAAGATTTCAGAGGCAATCCACAGTTCGGCAGATGCCTGGTTGAGCACATCGGTATCCGCCTTGTCCATGCCCCGTATAAGGACATCCACCACATCAGAAACATGCAGTATGGTCTCAAGGTAGGCAACGTGCGCGTCCAGCATCGAGCACGGTGGTACCAGTTGCCCTGCTGCATCGCAGAGCGTCATTATATCTGCCAGTGCCAGCGTTACCTCTATCTGCCACTCCTCACTCTCTATATCAGGAACAACCAACAATTCGTCCAGGCCATACAGCTTGACGTTGAGCGCTTCGGTAAGGGAAACCAGCTCCGCTTTATAGGCATCCTCACTGATAGCCTGTGGAGCATCAATCGGCTCATCCACCCCTTGAGTTCCATCTGGGGCAGAAGCAGTATCGGACCCGCATGACACTATCGACGGCACCTGCAGGGAAGCCAGCAACACGGCAAGAACTGTCTGGAGCGCTTTTAATTTCATTTCCTTGTGTGTAATAACGGTAAAAACGCAGGGTTGTTACATGTTGCGGAATAATTAAATGCAGGTTTCTTCACTATGGTTACGCAGGAGATCCAGTGGCCTCGCCCGCGGAGGGAATGATTTTTCTCCCAAATAGGAAGAAGATGATTAAAAACGTCTCTACGATTACTGTACCAATGGAGGAACCCAAGTTCCTCAAGGAGTTGATATTAGTCAATATTAGTTGTATTATATGCCTTATATTGACAAAGATGGATAAGAAGGAGAATATTGAAAGCATAACCGGGCTGATGCGTGACCTGATGCATTCGACTGAGGCCCATACCCCTCACGCCTGGCTGCACCTTGAGTTGACCAGGGAGCAGCTGCGCGTTATTTTTCTGCTCTTTTTTAAAGGCAGTGCCTCTCCAGGTGAGGTAGCCGAATCTTTCGGCGTGCCCAAAGCCAATGTTACCAGCGTCATTGACAGGCTGGTGGGTAAAGGGCTGGTCAACCGCCAGGAGAACCAGGATGACCGGCGCAGCTACATTCTTTCTCTTACTGAAGAAGGTAGAAGCCAAGTGAAACAGCTGCGTGAAATAGGCGACGCCAAGATTAAAAGAGTGCTGGAAAGAATGTCGGACGAAGCCCTGGCTTCTCTGCAAATGGGTCTAGAATCGCTCAGCACGGCACTCAAGGAAGAAGGGGAATCCCATGGATATCATTGAAGTCTCCAATCTGGTAAAGAAGTTCGGAGAACTGGAGGCAGTCAAAGGAGTCTCATTCACCGTTAAAGAAGGGGAGATTTTCGGCTTCCTGGGTCCCAACGGCGCGGGCAAGACTACCACCATCAATATGCTCTGCACGCTATTAAAGCCCACCGCAGGGCGGGCTACTGTAAATGGCTTTGATGTTACCAAAGCACGCAACAAGGTGAGGGAGTCGATCGGACTGGTCTTCCAGGAATCAACTCTGGACGATTACCTGACAGCGGAGCAGAACCTGTCTTTCCATGCCTATGCCTACGGTATCCCCAGAGATGTTTTGAAACCGCGCCTCAAAGAGCTTCTGGAGATGGTGGAGCTGTGGGACCGGCGCAAGGACAAGATAAGAACCTACTCCGGTGGGATGAAACGCCGTCTGGAAATCGCCCGCGGCCTCTTGCATCACCCAAGAGTGCTTTTTTTAGACGAGCCCACCTTAGGCCTGGACCCACAGACACGCCGCTGCATCTGGGACTATATCCATGGCCTACGGAAGCGGGATAATCTGGCCATCTTTATGACCACCCACTATATGGAAGAAGCGCAGAATTGCGACCGCATCGCCGTCACTGACTACGGCCAGATTATGGCACTGGACACGCCAGATAAACTCAAAGACGCCACCGGCGGCGACGTCATCTCCATCAAGACGGAGAACAACGAAGAGGCGGCACGCCTGCTGGAGAGACAGTATAAGTTCAAACCCAGCATGCAAAATGGAACGATTTGCTTTACCGTGCCTCATGGTGAGGAGTTTCTGCCCAGCTTCGTTACCGGTTTCCCGTTGCGGCTGCTCTCCATCGGCCTGAGGCGGCCCACTCTGGAGGATGTTTTCTTAAAGCTCACCGGGCACATCATCAGGGAACAAGAGGCAGATCCGATGCAGGCGATGAGAAGAAAGTCCATGAGAAGGGGGCACTAGAGATATGGATGTCTTCTTCCATTCCATCTGGGTGATAGCCTACCGCGAGTTCCTGCGTTTTATCCAGGACAGGTCGCGGATGATTTCTTCCTTTACCATGCCACTTTTATTCCTGGTGATATTTGGCGCCGGTTTCGGAAATCTCATCGGCCA
>JAGGZD010000063.1 GCA_021162245.1 Dehalococcoidia bacterium
AAAGGTCTTCCTTGAAATATTGAAGTGCTGAGCGCTAAGGGTAACATTCTCTTTGGCTACTGTGTAATAGAAAACCATCCATTCTACCCTCAACCTCTCATGGCTTGTAAAGCCTGATAGGTCTGCTACCCCTCTCCAGTTCTCATACCTGCTCTTCAAGATAATGGGCTTTCTTTTAAAGAAATAATAGCTGTTTGTTTTCCTCATTTCGGTAACTCCTTATGTTAGGTTAATATCATTACTAACCATACCATTAGTGTTACCTATGTATCTCAGCCCCCGCACAGAGTACAAAAGAAAGAGGCGATTGAAACGGATGCCATGCCAAAGGCACCAATTTTCCAGAAAGTATAGCCCATCAGATGTCAGGTTATTGGCGCGAAGACAAAGGAGTCAATGCTTATCATGACGTAACTGGACAAGGTGTCCTTTTATGTTGTTAGCTCGTCATAGAGAAGGTATTGCTATATATGTGGAGTATTTCCTCTTGAAGATACCGTAGACCTTTTCCCTGCGCTCTTTGATAACCATTATCCCTCTATAATCCCCATGAAAAAGCTTCATTCTGTAATCATCGGGATTTTCGCCACGAGATTTTATCTCTTTCAACAACTTTAGAATAAGTTCTTCAATCACAGCCTTAATATGTTCCTTTTCTTCGTTTTGCATCGCGGGGTGCTCTCCTTCGTACTTTGTCACCTTTCTCCTGATAATAAAATCTACTGATACAAAGGCGACCATGATAAGTACGGGGAGAACAAAGAGAGTATAGAATACTGCTAGCGGAACCATGGGAATAAAACCTAACCTGATTAACAAAGCAAAGATCATAAGGCCCAGACATAGAGGAAAAAATGCCCTCAACGTGGCTACTATTTTTATCAGCCTGAGCACTCCAGGAATAGTATTAGGAAAATAGATAATACCTTCTACATCATGTCTTATCTTCTTCCACACATTGGTAGAATGTATCCTTTCAAAGGAATCTTCCAAGCCCTTAGTCCCAGCTCGTCTGAAAGCACGGATGCTATCAAGCTGCAAAACTAGATAGCGCAAATCTGACAGCTTGTCTATTTCTCTTTTTCTGTTGAACCATGGGATGGAGAACTTATAACGTCCCATTCATCTACTTCATTATACCATTTCTTTTTCGTTCCGAGTAAAGCCCGGGATTTCCATTTCATGCCTTTTGGCTCTTCTTCCAGGTAATTGAGAAGCTCGTTTATCCTTCCCTTCACAACTCTTATATCTTCTTCACCTAAAACAACGTAATTGCTAAGAGAATTTGCGATCTTTTGAAGGTTTGTCGTTGCAGTGTAATAAAAACCCCAATCAGACAACAATCTTGCTCCAATCGAGGCTCGATTTATTCTTTCTTTATCATCTTTACCAATCTCGTGAGCTCTCACCAATACTATGGTATCCTTGATATCCTTCTCGTTCATTCTTACCATCTGTATTTTTTGCAGTAACAGCTCTGCTAGTGGAACAGTGGGGGAGTCGACTCCCAGTCGCTTTTTGTAATCGATTGTGTGGTTCATCTGCAGTTTATCGTAGAAAATCTCTACCATGGGGATTTTTTCTCCATAGTATATTTGCCTGTGTTTGCCATAGTAATAAAGCATCCTCTGGTTGATCATAAATCCACGATTTTTGAAAAAGCTAAGCAACTGACCGCGGAATTTGCCATAGCTAACGAAATCTATGTCCGTAAATACCTTTTTGCCTAATCTCCCGAGTTTTTTCCACAAATGCTTATGTTCCTGGCTATGAAGATAGATTGCCATTCCCCCCATAATCCTCAACACGATGCCTTTGTCTTCCGCCTCTTTTACGCTTGCCTTTGCTTCTTCGATAAAAGTAGAAGGTGAAGGCCATTCCTCCTCAGAAATTTCAGAGGGTAACCTGAATTTATCCATTTTGATATCTCCTTTAACCTGATACAAACATATGATCTTTTACCTTGTTATTCTTTATTGTAATGATGATTCCCTTTAAAATAGATTCTGTATATTCACTGCCGGGATTCAAACATACTGTCCTGCCTATCTTCTGAATACCTCTGGATTCATGTATATGTCCGTGCAACCCTAGAAGCGGCTGATATTTTTTGATGGCACTAAGCACAGCTGTGCTGCCAGCAGAGATTACAGCGTCAGTCGAGGGCACGAGATTCTGTGATAATTTAGGGCACTGGTCAAGCATAGTATCGTACGGCGGCACGTGAAAATTGAAGATGGCATTCTCCATATCTTCAACCTGGTTAACTAATTGTTCAATTTTTTTCTCTAGCTCCTCTTCTGTACACTCACGCGGAGTATCCCACGGAGTGGGGTTGGCCCATGAGAGAGTTATCATTTCGTGGCCCTTAACATCAACTTTTTTATCCCCTGCGTTGATTATGTATGTAGAACTATCCAGAATAGCGTCCATTTCAGGAATATCATCGTTGCCTGCAGCCATAAACATCTGTATGCCGCTTCCCTTTAATCTTTCCTCAGCGAGCTTAACCCAGCTATCTAATCTCTCCAGCACAGATTTCTTAAATACTTCATCCACTTTACCTGCGCTCAAAGAAATCTTAGTAGCTCGTTCGTCTATCCTTCCCGTAATGGTTTTTCCTTCAGCTTTCAGTTTTTCCAGTTCTTCGTTGTCAGTATAAAAATAGTAATTACCCATGGCGGCAAGTTTTTTCTCTTGAGATTGCAATTCTTCCTTAGTTTTCAGTACCTCTCGCTGCCCTAAAAAGTCACATACATAACTACCGTCAGCCTGTTTTACAATAGGATTGAGCATTTTGCCAGTTAAGTCACCGTCCAGGATACCCACATCTACCTTATAAATCTTCAAGGCATTGACAAATTTCCTGAAGCAAACTTCTGAGCCATGGACATCACAAGAAAAAAGTATCTTCATTTTTTAATCCTTTCATCCTTTAAGTTTAAGCTTCCCTCGAGTTGTTGCAGCTCGAGGGAAGCAACACTCATGTTAATGTTAACATCGAGATTTCCAAAAATTATTCAGGTGGTATTTCTTTAAACGCTAACGTAACATCAACCCCCTCTTTGGCTCTCTTCCTCTTCCAAATGAAGTACCATCCAATGCCAGATAACCAGACAACTACGTAAATCGCAGTCCACACATTATGCATGAAGGCAAGAGCCTCGGATATGTAGTAAGCGTACACCAATATACCAACCAGAGCCAGGGCAATACTCCCTGATATCGTGGCCACAGGCACCTTACCTATACGCCAAGCTTTGTAAGGAGATGCATCCCAGATATGTCTGGCTTTCTTAACATATGGAAATATTATGCAGGAAATTGCTGTTATCCCGAACACCGAGACCAGTTGCATAACTTCCACCGAAACACCGCCAAGTACCTCAGGGTTCATACAATACTGTACGATAGCCAACTGTGATGCTATCAGCATAGCCGCAAGAAGTTTAACAGGCTGGCCAAATCTGGGGGAAATGTCGGTGAACCACCTCGGCCCCAGCCTATCCATCCCCCATGCAAATGCAGCCCTACTCCAGGCAATATAGGAACATGCCACCCATAGAAAGTCTGCCACTATGAAAGAACCAGCCATTATGAAACCAAGTACTTTATTAAAACCCACAATCATAGATGCCATATTGATGTAGGTAGCTATAAAGGGGAAGGTATATCCCGCCAATCCTTCAGACTCTATCCAGTTCACGGCATGTATGCCTTCCCAGCCCAGCATACGTTGATAGGCTAAGCCAACCCAAGCTATGAAAAAAATAGATATCACAGCATTAAGTATCTGCGCCCTGAATATATTTCTCCTCGGGCCTTTAACCTCACCCCCGATGAAGGTGATAATATAACCATATACAGCGATCCAACTGATGGGCAACATTATTCCCAGTGTTGAAGACCAATTCCAGGTTGCCGGTATTCCTCCCATTTCAGCCCCGGCTGCACTGACAGCAGCACCAAAATTTAATGACCCAGTCTGTGCCGCGTAGCTATTCCATATTGATACAAATTCTGCATGTGAGGTAGTACTGATTATGATACCGGCTATAGCAGCGCCAACAAGCGACCATGTAACGAATGCCTTTTGTATTCTGAAATAGAATCTCATCCCCACTGTGACCACCAGGAATGCCAACACATTTACTATGGTGGTCACGCCATATAAGCCCCATCCAGTGGAAAAACGCTCCACGGTCTCAGGGGCAATTCCAAGGCAGCCCATCATTATTGGCAACCCTACCTGCCCTACCCAGGGAGCTAGCACCCATATCCACGCCAGCATTACAAAACCAGCATTACAGAAACTCACTCCCAGCCCTACAACCGGGTGTATAATGCGTGAATTGTACACATAGCTACCACCACTTCGTGGCATTGAGCCTCCCAAAATTCCCCAAACGAAGGCAAAGCCAAAGACAACCAGAAATAAAGTAATTATAGAAGCCAGACCAAGGTTAGCTCCTGGAAGCCATGCAAAAGCTTCAAGAACAAACCAAATGCTAACAGGTACAGCGTTATTCATGATGCCAAAATAGGTACTATCTAACAACCCCGCTTCCCTGGTTAACCCACTGGCTTTCCTAGCAAAGACCTCTACTTTCTCTGCCATTCCTAAACCTCCTTTACTTTAATCACTTGACACGAAGCAATTTCCCTGGAACAACAACTCTTACATCGCTATTCAACCTCCTTCTTTAGTTTTCCTCCGACACTGCCCGCCTCAATTAGAAATAAAGCTGAGAAGTAAAAACACCATCCCATGCTAACTCTACTCCCCAAAAAGGATACCGTCAAGGCTATGTGCTGGCTGACCACATAGGTAACACTGAACTATGGGTTTTAGCAAGTTCCTTTTCAATATACTTCACAGGGGTAAGACGTGTCAAATCATTTAACGAGCTAACCCAACTTCGGGTCGTTGAATCATATAAGATCTTACCGAATGAGGCGATAATCTTTTGAGTGGGTTAATTTGCCGGTCTTTATCCTTTCCCGCATAAG
>JAGGZD010000005.1 GCA_021162245.1 Dehalococcoidia bacterium
CACTCTCTCTCTGAACGCGATCATTTCTAAATTTTATAGTGGTATTGGTCAGGAAAAAGTTTCAAGAGAGAAGAGAGAGAGAGCAGAGAAAAATCTTAAAGAATTATCAGGAGATGGGTTCAACCCGGAAGACATAGAATTTGCTGTTGATTGGACACTTGCAAATGCAAAGGAGGAACTATACGACTTCTCTATCATCAAACACACCATAGGGCAAGCAATGGCCGCGAAGAAAAGAATTGAAGCAGAAAAAGCCCAAAAGATGGAAGCAGAAAGAATAGCAGCTCAAAAAGAGGCTGAAGAAGCCAAGAGAGCAAAGGAGAGGTCAAGGATCAAAACTTACAAGGAAAGCCTTAACGCTGACGAAAGATCAAAACTACGTGACAGAGCTAACAGCGAAATCAGGAAAATTGGACAATACAAGGAAGAGTTCATTACTGATTACCTCATTGAGGCTAAAGAGAATGAACTTATAAGCCAACAGCTTGGCATAAAAATATCTGAGAGCTAAAAAGCAATGTGCATTAGGTTACACAATCTGAGCATTGGAATGGAGCTATAAACGAAATACGGAAAATGAAGGATATCAAAGCAGAATTCGTAACTGAATATCTGATTTCCGCAAAAGAGAACGAGATCCTGAAAGCAAATTTTGAATGAAGGTTTTATGCGTTGCCAATATTTCGCGCTAAAATATGCATAATAAGGGATTTTGAATGTAGCAGCAAAAAACGCCCTAGCCCAGAACGCTAACATCCCATTTAAGGCACCTGAGACGCTCTCTGGCGCAAAACTGAACCTGTTTTGGTATTTATCTGCGGGGAAGAAATTTGAATGGCTTAAAATGGCGTTTATGAGCGTTTTTTTTGCGCGAGAAAATTTATGGGTTAGGTTTTCTTCTTTTTTTGTTTTTTTAAGACTGCCGTTTATACCTGACATCACGGTATGGCATTTATCCGGTTCTGCTAAAGCTGGCAGACTAGCTACGGATTTGTTCTTTGCAGGTTTTCACCAGCGATAGTTATTGTAATTAATTTGTTCTATTTTCTAGCCCATAGTATAATATAGTATAACTATTTATGTTTATGTAGTATATATTTAATACACACTTCAGAATGGAGTGTAGAATGAATCTATCTGAGATCCTGCAGCTTCGACTGTTCGACAGGGAAATTCTGAATTCAATATGGCAATGGATCGATGATGAGCGCCTCGTTATACTGGTTGGTGCTAGACAGGTGGGTAAGACCAGCATCCTCTATCTGCTCATAAAACGCCTTATGGACCGTGGTGTTGCTCCGGATTCAATCTTTTACTTTGACTTGGAGGATTTTGAGCTGCTGGATTTATTTAACAGTGGAGTGCGTGATTTCCTTCGCTATCTTGAGATTCAGGGGGCAGATCTGGGTCATCGGAGCTATGTGTTTGTGGATGAAATTCAGTACATGGATGACCCAAGCAACTTCCTAAAGCTCATGGCAGACCATCACAAAAACCTGAAATTTATTTGTTCTGGCTCTTCCACCCTGGAAGTGCGTAAGAAATTTACAGATTCACTTGCTGGAAGAAAAATTGTTTTCGAAATACCCACTCTTTCCTTCAGGGAATACCTGGCATTCAGACAGGAACAGGAGTTGTTGAGAGCCATAGGCGTAGAGGATTGGAAGTCTGATCAAAACGTGGGTATGGCTCTCCTTTCGCTGGCAAATATAGTGGAGCCACCGCTTGAGATCCACAGGAAACAACTACAAGCCCATTATGAGCAATACGTGGTATTTGGTGGATATCCAGCGGTTGTTCTTGAAGACCAGCGGGACCGGAAGCTGCGTTTGCTGACGAGATATATGAATCTTATGTCAGGAAGGACATAAATCAGTTATTTGCAGTAGAGAATATCACGGCGTTCAACAACCTGGTGAGGCTGATGGCGCTCCAGATCGGCAACCTGGTCAACCTCCAAGAGGTGACTGCCAATCTTTCTATCAGCCGACCTACGGTTGAGACATATCTCTTTGTCCTGGAGAATACTTTCATACTTAAGTGCATTTCTCCCTTCTTTACCAACAAGCGCAAGGAAATTGTGAAGATGCCCAAGGTATACTATCACGACACAGGGATGCGCAATGAAGTGATGCGTAATTTTCAAGTCCTGTCCATGAGGTCAGATGCAGGAGCACTCATAGAAAACACTGTATTCGGATCACTTGGTAGCAGATTATCTATAACTGGCGAACTGAAGTTCTGGAGGACAAAGAGCGGGAGAGAGGTTGACTTCATAGTAGATGGCGAGCAAGTTATACCTGTAGAAGTAAAATATACAGCGATGAGATCGCCGCGTATTCCTTCAGGCATACGTTCATTCATTAGAGAATATAAACCTGAGCGAGCATACGTGATCACCAGAGACTGCTTTGGGGAACTGACGATGGAAGCCAATTCAGGGAATGGGTTCAGTGTTCCTGTGACTTTTATACCAAGCTATCTACTGGCATAAGGCAGCGACTTATTTCAAAGAATTTTTGAAGGTGATGATATGACAGAGCTTGAAAAGGTTAAGGAGAAGATCAAGGGGGATATGCCCTATCTGAAGAAGAAGTATAAAGTTAAGGCAATGGGCATCTTTGGTTCTTATGTCAGGGGAGAAAACGGGGTTGACAGCGATCTGGATATCCTGGTCGAATTTGACGATCCGCCAACTTTACTTGAATTTATCGCTCTGGAAAGACACGTTACTGAGCTTACCGGCAGAAAAGTGGACCTGGTTATGAAAACCGCGTTGAAGCCCAGGATCGGAGAGCATATACTCGAAGAGGTTGTTTACGTATGAGGAAAAGGTCCTATTGGGATTATGTGATGGACATTGCTCAATCCATTGAAGATGTTCAGGGCTTTGTGCGGGGTTATAACTTCGACGGTTTCAACAGGGATAAGAAGACGATTTATGCGGTAGTGAGGGCTATCGAGGTTATTGGCGAGGCGGCGAAAAATATACCTGAGTCCATAAAAAGCAATTACCCAAATGTCCCCTGGAGAGATATGGCGGGAATGCGAGATAAGCTCATACACGCATATTTTGGTGTTGATCTGGAAGTGTTGTGGAAGACAGTGCAACAAGATCTACCTTTGTTGAAAGGGATGATCTCAAAAATGTTAGCCGAAAAGGAATAATTAAATCCAGAACGCATCAAGTTATGGAGTTCTGTAGATGCAGGCACGGTATCGGAATTTGTTCACCACAATTCGCACCGAGGGAGCTATCCTTCCCCCTGACTTGCTACAGCGGATTTCCTCCGGCGATTCTGACCTGGAAGGACTGACTCCAGAGTCCTACCACCTGTCTGGAGAGCGTCTGAACGAAGCCACAAACCGCTCGTGGAATAAGCTCGAAGGGGTGTGGGGTGCCTTTAAGACAACGCGGGATAGGCTACCCGAGAATGATCTGGGAACCAGCGTCACCCGCGAACGATGGCTACTTCCCCTTTTTCAAGAGCTTGGTTATGGTCGTTTGTTTACAACCCGGGCTATTGAGATAGATGGGAAGAGCTACCCTATCTCTCACGAGTGGCAGAATACGCCTATCCACTTATTGGGATTCCGTGTGCATCTGGACAAGCGCACTGCCGGTGTTGCGGGAGCAGCTCGAAGCAGTCCGCACAGTCTAGTTCAGGAACTTCTGAACAATTCCGATGACCACCTCTGGGCGTTTGTGTCCAACGGTCTGCGCCTGCGCATCCTGAGGGATAACGTCAGTCTCACCCGTCAGGCTTATGTGGAGTTTGACCTGGAAGCCATGATGGATGGGGAAGTATACGCCGATTTCGTATTGTTCTGGCTTCTCTGCCATGAATCGCGAGTGGAAGCTGAGAAGCCAGAAGCCTGCTGGCTCGAGAAATGGTCTCGCTCGGCGCAAGAACAGGGAACCCGCGCCCTCGATCAACTTCGAAACGGCGTCGAGGAAGCCATCAATGCCCTGGGCAGCGGATTTTTAACACACCCGACAAACAGCACGCTCCGTCAGAAGCTTCAATCTGGGGAATTGAACAAGCAGAACTATTATCGCCAGTTGCTACGGTTCGTGTATCGTCTGCTTTTCCTGTTTGTTGCAGAGGACCGGGAATTGCTGCTAGATCCGAGTGCCGAAGGGGCCGCAAAGGAGCGATATACCCGTTTCTACTCCACTATCCGAATCCGCCAACTGGCAGAACGCAGAAGAGGCACTCGTCATGCGGATCTGATTTATGGACTGTGGCTGGTGATGGAAAAGCTGGGGAGTACTGATGGCTGTCCGGAATTAGGGCTGCCTGCTTTGGGGAGTTTCCTCTTTGACCGAAAATCCATGCCTGATCTGACAGGGCTTGAGATTGCCAACTCCCGACTGCTGGATGCTATTCGCGCTTTGGCGTTTATCACAGATGGCAATAAACGACGTCCTGTGGATTACAAAAACCTGCGTTCGGAGGAGTTAGGGAGCGTCTATGAGTCTCTGCTGGAGTTGCACCCGGAAATGAATGTGGACGCAGGGACATTTGAGTTGGAGACAGCCGGAGGTCATGAGCGCAAGACTACCGGCAGCTACTATACACCGGACAGCTTGGTCCAGCTTCTGCTGGATTCTGCCCTCGACCCGGTACTGGATGAAGCCGTCAGACAGAATGATCCTGAGAAAGCCATCTTAGATTTGAAGGTTTGCGATCCTGCCGCCGGAAGCGGGCATTTTCTTATCGCCGCCGCTCATCGCATGGCTCGGAAGTTGGCATTTATCCGCACTGGTGACGAGGAGCCTTCCCCTGAAGCCACCCGTAAAGCGCTCAGAGATGTGATCGGTCATTGCATCTACGGCGTGGACATCAATCCCATGGCTGTGGAGCTTTGCAAGGTAAGCCTGTGGATGGAGGCACTGGAACCAGGCAAGCCGTTGTCGTTTTTGGAACATCGGATCCAGTGTGGGAACAGCCTGTTGGGAACCACACCTGCGCTGCTGGAGAAAGGCATTCCTGATGACGCTTTCAAACCTATTGAGGGGGATGATAAGGAAATCTGCAAGGAATACAAGAAGCGCAATAAAGCAGAGAAGAAGCAGACTGAGATGTTTACACCAGATATGCAGCCCTGGGAGCGGCTGGGTGATCTGGCTGCCGGTATGATGCGTCTGGAGGACATTTCCGACGATACCATATACCATCGAGGGAATTCGCCGCAAGCAGGCACGCTACCAACAGCATGTCCAGTCAACCAGTTACGAGTTCGGTCGCCTGTGGGCGGATGCCTGGTGTGCTGCCTTCGTCTGGAAGAAGACTAAGGAATTTCCATATCCCATAACTGAACAGGTTTTCCGCCAGATTGAGCGGAGTCCGTATCGCATTGAGAAGTGGATGCGTAATGAGATAAGGCGTCTGGCGGAGCAATATCAGTTTTTCCACTGGTATCTGGCTTTCCCTGATGTTTTTCGTACGGCTGATAACACGGAAGAAGCCGGGAACAAGCAGACCGGCTGGGTCGGTGAATTCGATGTAGTGTTGGGAAATCCGCCGTGGGAGCGGGTCAATCTCGAAGACCGGCAGTTCTTCGCAGATATACGCCCAGATATTGCAGGAATGCAAACCTCTCGCCGCAAGATTAAGATTAAGGAACTAGCCGAAACTGACCCTCAATTGTATAACGACTATCAGGAAGCTCAACGTTCTACTTCTGCAATAATAGCGTTCTGTCATAGTAGTGGAATGTATCCACATCTCAACCAAGCAAGACTTAACACCTATATACTATTCACCGAGCTAAACGCTTCGATCTGCTCAAATGATGGAAATTGCGGCATGATAGTTCCTAGCGGTATCGCTACAAACAATGTTTCCTGCGTCCTGTTTAATCATATCTTCAATGCTCACCGTCTCGCGAGTCTTTATGATTTTGAAAATCGAGAAGGAATTTTCGGGAGTGTTCACCGTAGTTATAGATTTTGCCTACTTACTATCTCCGGACATGGTTATGTGAGGGAAACGACGGATTTTGTTTTCCTTGCTCATAAAATCGATGATCTATCTGAGGCATCGCGGCATTTTGGTTTATCTACTGATGACCTCCAGCTACTCAGCCCAATTACTGGTTTGTGTCCTGCTTTCAGAAGTAAGCGAGATCGCGATATTATTTTGCAGATATACCGCTCTGCTATGCCCTTCATAATCCAGAAGGAAAACAAGACAGATTGGACTAAAAGTGATTTTCTGATTATGTTCCGCTCAGAATCTTCATCTCATCTTTATAGAACGCCTGAAGAACTTGAGGCGGATTATCCGATTTCTTTCGGATCCCAGAATCTTATTGTTAGAGGCGACTGTTATCTCCCAATTTGGGAGGCCAAGCTGATGCATCAATTCGATCATCGCTATGCAACATATGGTGGTGTGAACCCGGAGGATCGAGTAGACGGGAAACCACGCGAAGTATCATCCATTGAGAAGCTTCATGCTTAGTCATCTCAGCCACGTAATTGGGTATTAGACCGAGAGGTTTACGAAATCCTCAAGAGGCGCGAGTGGTCCAATGAATGGCTTATTGGTTACAGGGATATTACTAATTCCACCAATGAGCGCACGGCGATAGCTAGTGCTCTTCCCATAGGTGGTGCGTCGCAGCCACTGAATCTTTTCTTGCCCGAATCTCCACAGCACGGTATACGGTGGTTAACAGCTATAAATAGCTTTCTGATGGATTATGTTGTTCGCCAAACAATCAGTGGGCTTCACTTAAATATTACAAATTGCCGGCAGCTACCAATGATCCCCCAAGGGAATTACTCCATAGATATTGACACTCTAATTCAGAAACATGCTTACGAGCTTATCTATACCTCATATGCTTTGGCTGGATTTGCCAGAGATATTGGCTATGATGGCCCACCATTCCGTTGGGACGAAGAACGCCGATTCTTGCTTCGCTGCGAACTGGATGCTGCCTATTTCCACCTCTACGACATCGAACGAGACGATGCGGACTACATAATGGAAACCTTCCCCATCGTCAAGCGAAAGGACGAGGAAAAATACAGAGAGTACCGCACCAAGCGCGTCATACTGGAAATCTACGATGCCATGGCAGAAGCCATGCGAACCGGGAAGCCTTATGAGACTGTTATCTCACCGCCCCCGGCTGATCCATCTGTGGCTCATCCGCGAAATTCTATAGATGCACAATGCTAAAACGAATTAGTAAGGGAGGATATACAGAATGCAGAAGAAACAGGTACCGGTTATTAGATTTAAAGTAGATGGTTATCCACCGAAGAAAGACAGCGGTGTATCAATGTGGGGAACAAAGAAAGCCGCCAAGCGTTTAGTTCGGTTACGGCGAAAAGCTCTTGAAATCAGACCTGACGGATGGCTTGATACCTGGGCTGGGGCATATCTATCTGTTGATATTACCATGTACATTACGCAAACTGAGTTAAAAGCAAGCAACGAAGGTGATATTGACAATCTCATCGGGGGAGTATTGGATGGTTTGCAGTCAGCCAGGCATTCGAGAACGAAAATCCATGAGATATTTTCAAAGCCTGAGAACAAAGATATATGTCCAGATAATGTCATTCTCATTCATGACGACAGGACTGTCTTATCGGTTACTGGAGGGAGAAAATTAGTGGAAAACGATCAGCAGGTATACTATGAAGTAGTAGTGAAGCCAATTACTGTTCCCTGAACACTTCGCCTTTTGTGTTAATATACCTACATTCTATTCCAGAGATGCTTATGCCGAAGACTTTCCGAGCGAGACCTTCAGAGTGCTGAAGGAGAAAGAGATAAGGCAAATCGGAGAATATCGGACAAAACGGCTTGTCCTGGAAGCATGGAATGATTTGGGCAGCTAGCATAGTAGCTAGATCACTTCGCAGCGGCAGTTTCGTTATGTATTTTACCCACAGAATTGGGAGATGATGAAATGCCAGACGATTACGATTACTTCATGGGCAGACGTGCTGATCGGACATACTTCAGCAAATTGTTCGCTTCAGGGAGCAGGGAGATGAGATTCGCTTACAAGACCTTTGATTCTTCAGAACTACACCAGATCGTGGATGTGGAAAATGAGACAGTGCTTCGAATTACCGATGGACAAAGGCAAGAGGTAAAAGCCCTTTTCTATGAAGATTCCAGGAATATTGAATGCCTTACGATCCAGAGATATACAAAAGAGACAGGAAAGCCTCACCAAAAGTCACACTTCACTTTCCGGGGTGAAGAGATTACCAAGTTCCTTAAGTTTATCCATTTAATTAGGCTCATCCAACTGGATAAACCAGGTAAAGAGAGATTGGACGATAAAACTCTGGATGATTACCTTTTCGGTGAGTCTGAAAGGCGGAGATATCTTCTTGATCATCTGGATCTGGTTATGGAGGTAGCAAAGAACAATATAACGAAATCAGATATTACAGCGTTGGCTTACAGAAAGAAACAACTCGAGCGTTTTGAAGAGCTTTTGCAGAGGGAAGAAACAGAAAATACATGGCAGAAGTTTTTTGAAAGCAATCCATGGATATTTGGATATGGTCTGAATTACATATTCACATCCAGCCTGGATGATCAGAAACTTGAGCAAGTAACCACTGGATATTCGATCAGTGGAGCTGGCAAACGTGTTGATGCCTTGATGAAGACCAGAGGACTGATTAGCTCTTTGTGCTTTGTTGAGATCAAAACTCATAAAACTCTGCTTTTATCAAATAAGCCATACCGAACTGAATGCTGGCGGATCTCTACTGAACTTGCCGGCAGTATATCACAGATCCAAAGGACAGTTCAAAAGGCGATAGAGAGCATACGTACTAGGCTTGACATTGAAACCAACAGGGGAGAGCCAACGGGAGAAGCAGTATTTCTGTACCAGCCTAGAGCTTTCGTGGTAGTTGGTAGCCTAGACGAGTTCCGTACCGGTCAGGGAACCAATGAACAGAGGTTTAGCTCTTTTGAATTGTTTCGACGAAACATGGTGAGCCCTGAAGTAATAACTTTCGACGAGTTGTTCGAGAGGGCGAGATTTATCGTTAGACACTCGGAGGAAGAGGAATCATTTGCGGAAGATGACGATGACGCAGGAACGGGTATTGCTGCTGACGATGATATCCCTTTCTGAGTATACCCGCTGTCCTGAAGGTAGTTTAAGAAAGGTTGAAAATGTGTGAAATACTGGATCATCAGATTGCTATAGAAGATAATGTTGTCAAGTTATGGACTACCAAATATGTGAGGCTTCCCATCCAGTTGGGGGATATAAAAGATGAGAAAAAGTTGAAGGCAGCAAAATGTGAGAACTGCTGGAGACAGAAGGTAAAATCTGAACTATTTGAAAAGCTTGGGCAACTCAGGCATGATAAGAGTATGATTCTGCGAGGAACATATAAGTCAAAGGTACCCCGCAAAAGTAAGCCTCCCGATATGGAGAATGTTCTATTCTATTCTATTCTATAATATTGGCGGTTTTGAAGATCTCTGCCTCAGGGGGTTAATCTTTGAAGGATTTCCTCAGTGGATGGCAAAAACTGTAACATTCCCCGATCCTCCTTGTCCTTTGAAATCCGAGCCGCGCAACTACTATAGTTATGAATGGGTCAGTGTAGATGACCAAGAACCTAGACTTTGGGACAGACGTAAGACATTAGCTAGTTGGGCGAACATCCCGTTTGAGAGTAGCTTTTTTGATGAAAGCTCAACTAGAAAAGCCTGCATTATCTGGCACGCTTTAAGAAGCCATGCGGATAGTATAAATATAAATGAAAACTCTCAATTGCCAATTAAGCAAGGCTCAAAGTTCGGCGTTTGCTTAAAACTGCATATACCTACCGGGAAGAAACTGAATATAGATAAGGTAAAGTCTTTGATTGATGGTACTGTCGCTGCATTTCAAGGATGTAATAATGACAATGGTATAGATTACGTGGTAGGACGGATAGATAGCATATCCAATGGGCTGAAAACGAATCTACCCTCCGATAACATAAGAAAATATCTTACTTGTAGAAAATACCGAAAGCTAGAAATTTTGTGGCCAGGGAAAATCATGAATGGTAACGGCTGGGCTCCTGATGATGATTTTTGCGTCTTTGGCTCTGTGGTTCTTGATAATACCCCCAGTAGTGATTGTATGTCTAGTGGATGCTTATTTGAGATTAAGGAAAGGAAATCATAGTCTGGAACCAATGTTGAAATACTTCTGAAAATTGCTAGAGAGCTTCAAGGTAATCAAGGAGGGAACTTTCATGCGGGAGATCCGCGGCATGGCCAAGACCGTTCGCGAGCTGCTAAGCGGTGTCAAATATTCTATCGACTACTACCAGCGGGAATATAAATGGGGTCAAAAACAGGTCCGAGAACTCATTGAGGATCTGGTGTCGCGATTCTTGGAAGACCATAGACAGGATCATGAAAGACAGGCAGTTGCAGAATACGGTCACTATTTCCTGGGCTCCATAATCATTACTCGCAAGGGCAACACTAATTACATCGTGGACGGACAGCAGCGTCTTACCAGCCTGACACTTCTGCTCATTTTCCTGAACAACCTGCAGCGGAACCGGTCTGACAGAGTCAATGTGGATGAACTTATCTATTCTGTGAAATTCTCCAAAAAAACTTTCAACATCGAGGTTGATGAACGTACAGCCTGTATGGAAGCATTGCTCAAGGATCAGACCTTTGACGAAACAGATGAGCCGGAGTCCGTTCAGAACATAATGGCACGTTACAGAGATATCCAGGAGCTTTTCCCTGAGGAGATCAGAGATAAATCTTTGCCCTATTTCATAGATTGGCTCATGGAAAAGGTTTATCTTGTGGAAATCTCCGCTGACACAGACGAAGATTCATATACGATATTTGAGACGATGAACGATAGGGGGTTGTCTCTGAGTCCCACAGATATGCTCAAGGGATATTTGTTGGCTAACATCACTGACAGGGACAAAAGGATAGAAGCGAATAGGCTATGGCGGCAAAGAGTAATGCAGCTTAATGACAACGGCGATGAAGCCGCTGCTGACTTCTTCAAGACATGGCTCCGCAGCCAATATGCCATGAAGATCCGTGAACGCAAGAAAGGTGCTATACCTGAAGATTTTGATCGTATTGGTACTGAATTTCATCGTTGGGTGCGGGATTTCCACCGCAATATGGGACTAGAAGCCAGCGAGGATTTTGCGCGTTTTATTGAGCAAGATCTGGATTTCTACTCGCGCCAGTATCTGCGATTGATTCAGGCATCCAGAGAACTCGTTCCCGGACTGGAGCATGTTTTATACAACGCACATCATGGATTTACGCTGCAATACCAGTTGCTCCTCGCTCCTCTGAAACCTGATGATCCCAAAGAGGAAATAGACCGAAAATTGCGCCTGGTGGCGATGTTCGTGGATATTCTCCTCACCAGACGATTATGGAACTTCCGCAGCATAGCTTATTCCACAATGCAGTATACCATGTTCCTACACATGCGCGATATACGCAGACTGGACTCTCACGATTTAGCGCTCAAGCTTCGCCAAAAACTGGACGAACAGGGCGAAACTTTTGAGACTAACGAACCGTTGTATATCCATCAACAAAATCGGTGGTACATTCATCGAGTACTTGCGCGCATTACCGATTACATAGAGCGGCAATCGGATATGGAATCTCATTACATGGAATATGTCTCTGGAGAACGTAAGAGCCGCTATGAGATAGAGCATATATGGGCTGATAAACCGGAGCGTCATGCCGATGAGTTCTCACATCCTAACGACTTTTCCCAATATCGTAACCATATTGGCGGACTGCTGCTCCTTCCCAAGCAATTCAACGCCAGCTACGGAGACCTGCCCTATAAGGATAAACTACCTCATTACAATGCCAAGAATCTGTTAGCCCGATCACTACATCCGCAATGCTATGAGCATAATCCCGGCTTCCTGAAGTTTGTAAAGGAATCTGGCCTGCCATTCCAAGCACACCCTCAGTTCAAAAGAGCAGACCTTGATGCTCGCCAGGATTTGCTGCGGCAGATTGCGGAACGAATCTGGGATCCAGAGAGATTAACACAAGGTACAGCAGTATAAATTTGATAGAGCGAATTAAAGAATATCATGATCCTCCTAAATCAAGACAGAAAACAGTTTACACTATCGGATTGAGCAATCTATTTATCGCAGATGATCTGGAGTTGTTCGGTCTTTCCATAGAATTCCTCGAAGTCTTAGATATAATAACAATATAGAATTTCCCTTGCACTGTTCTCGTCTTTCTGCTATACTTGTAAGCGTATAAGTGAACATAGAAAGGAGCAGCACTATGTCGGACACATTTGGGAAAAGGGTTCGGAAGTTGCGACTTAAGAATACTGAATATAGTCTACGTGAGTTTGCGAGACTACTGGGTGTGTCTGCATCTTATCTCAGCGATGTGGAAAACGACAGAAGGACGCCACCGAATGAGCAAAGAATTATTCAGATGGCTGAGCTATTAAAAGAAGACAGTAATGAATTACTGGCACTTGCTGAAAAGATGCCGCCGGATTTCTACAAGAC
>JAGGZD010000002.1 GCA_021162245.1 Dehalococcoidia bacterium
GTCTGAGAGAGGTAGCAGCAAAAGAAGATATACCATTGGCTTATGATCCTGTAGCTTATGCGGTTTCCTCCTCTAAAAAGGAGTCTGACTTGCTGTTTAGTGAACTTGCTATTCCAGCACCTAAACCCTGGCCGGAATGTGATTTGCCTGTTGTCGTTAAACCATCTGCTTCAAGTGGAAGTAAGGGAATACGCAAGATAAGTAAAATGGAAAATCTCCTGCCATTTGTGGCGGATGAATCAAATAATTGGGTGATACAGGAATTCTTAGAAGGTCCCTCTTATTCTCTTGAGGTTTTTGGCGCAAAGGGAAAGTTTGTGAGCCTGCAAGTTACAGAAATTGTGGTGGACAGTCAGTATGACTGTAAAAGGGTGCTGGCTCCCGTGCAGCTTCCCGCTGAAGTAAATGCGGGGTTAAGGGAAACCACTGAAACAATTGCAGCTGCTCTTAATCTGAATGGTATCATGGATGTGGAGGTGGTTTTCCACAACAATGCTTTAAAGGTTTTAGAGATAGATGCGCGGTTGCCA
The DNA here is from genome assembly GCA_021162245.1 of Dehalococcoidia bacterium. GTDB lineage: Bacteria > Chloroflexota > Dehalococcoidia > GIF9 > AB-539-J10 > JAGMDB01. The sequence continues at coordinate 531 of JAGGZD010000002.1, forward strand.
AGCCAGACTCCTACGGTGGTTAATAAATCAATAGATATAAATATGCTGGAACTTTTATATGGCGTATTTGTCAAGGGGGCTATTCCTGTAATGCCTGATATTGGTCATGAGAGAGGGGTTGTCTATGAGCACATAAAGGTGTCTCCTGGAGTTTTAGAGGTGTTGGGGGAGCATGTTATGGCTAATGCACATCCCCTTAAGTATTATGATGATTTTTTCGGAGCTGATGAAGCCATAACCGATTTTGCACCTGGATGCTCCCCATGGGTGGCTACTTTGATAACCACGGGAAGTAATCGTGAGGAAGCATGGGACAAGCGTTGTCAGGTCATTAGGGATATCAGGGATTATTTTAAGCTATCTTTATATATTGATTACACACTAAACCATGGCGGATGCGGGAATTTCGGGGAAAAGGTGTAAAGATGACGCGTTTAACAAGTGAATCTTTAATGCACATGGCTGAGGAACTCGATGAATATGATATGGGATTATTGCGTAAGACCGGCTGCACACTCAGAGAGATTGCCTGCCAGGCTGCAGATGTACCAGAGGCAGATGTGCGTGCTGTTAGTATTTCTACACCGGTGGCAGTAATCCCGATTACATCAGGCGAAGGCGTTATCGGATACTTCGCTCAAGCAGTGCAAAGCATAGTTAACTATATTGGTTTCACATCTTTCGTTACTAACGAGTATGATGTTGCTGGACTTGCAGAAGGAATTGAAAGAGGTGCTAAAATTATTTTTCTGGCTGACGATGATTGTTTTGTTGCTATAAATTTACCTCGTGGCTTAGTGGCGGACAATGCTGAAGCTACAGCCAGAGGATATGTTACTGCTCTGAAATGTTTGTCAGGAGAACTACGCAACCGTAAGGTATTGGTGATAGGAGCAGGATTAGTAGGGAGTAAAGCTGTTCGTTTCCTGAAAAGACTTGGTAGCAAAGTGGCAGTGTTTGATATTGACCAGGCTAAAACTGAAGTTTTGGCGAGGGAGTATGGAGTAATCAGGGAGGAGAATTTTATAGAAGCGTTGCAACAACACACAATTCTGCTTGATGCATCTCCTGCCTCGGAAATCATTCAAGCAGAGCATATCAAATCGGATACCGTGGTTGCTGCTTGTGGTATTCCTCTGGGATTGAGTTCAGAAGCTTACTCTCTGGTAAAAGATCGTCTTGTACATGACCCTCTGCAAATTGGCGTAGCTACAATGCTTACTATGGCTGTTAAATAAAGAGGGAGGGAAAAGGTGATCCAATGTCGAATGAAATTTCATCCGATGACTAAACGCAAGTGAGATTGATTTTTTGAATTTGAAAAGTAGCATACTGTAAAATTGGGAGTGAGAAAAACAATATCGATGGAATGATGATATGGGTGGATTAAGGGTTTCTCTGCCAGTGATTAGGATAGGTTTATTTTCTCGCTAGAGTCTCGGTTGTGAAAATGGAGTTAGCAGAACATAATTCGTTGACCTTTTTCGAAAAGGAGGTAATAAATGGGAAAAGTTTATGCCAGGATGGGGGATGGTTCTTTAGTTGAGCTAAGTGAAGGAGAGCTAAGGCGAGATTTAGAAGAGGGTACTGGAGACGCTGTAGAGCGAGGTAAAATTCCTGTTCTCTCTGAAGATGAACTGTCGTATCTTTTTGATATTTATAGTATTCCCTATAGGTTTGTTAGCGTAGAGATGGGAAACGAAGTTATCCTTAGTTATGATGCTGCCACTCTTAAAATTAGGCGTGTGGGGGTGCTAACGCATAGAATTCAGTCGCTTCAAATCTATGAAAAGCTCCTGGGTGCTGATACGGTGGAATTTGACCACGTTGATTATAGCTTCAAGCCTGTAAAACCCATTGTGTCTTATGAACGAGCGGATGTGGAGCAAGCTTTGTTGATGACGACTATTCCTATGTTTTATGGAGCTATGCCTAACTTAGGTACATATACTCAACCGGATGGTCCCTGCCTTAATCCAATGGAACTATTGCCGCAGGGTAAAATATCCGAAGCTAGAGCAGCTCAAGAAGAAATGGTGGAGTATGCTGTTGATGATATGGTTTATGTTGGCAGCATGATGTACGAATCTGGGCTAGATGGTATTAATTTTGATACTACAGGGGCGGCAGGTGATGCTGATTTTCTGGCTACTTTGCGTGCTGTTGAGACATTGAGAAAGAAGTATCCTAAAATGGGTATAGAGGTAGGAATGGCAGGGGAGTTCGTTCTGGGAATGCATGGTGGGTTAACTTACGATGGAGTTCGCTTAGCAGGATTGTATCCTCATAAGCAAGTTGAATTAGCTATGAAGGCGGGGGCTACTGTTTTTGGCCCAGCCATTAATACCAATACAGATAAATCGTGTCCGTGGAACGTAGCTCGGGCAGTTACTTTTGCGAAAGCCTGTAGTGAAAAATCCCGTATACCGGTGCATGCCAATATGGGTATGGGTGTAGGGGGAACTCCTGTAGTTGACCAGCCTCCTGTTGATGCGGTGTCGAGGGCTTCTAAAGCCATGGTGGAAATAGCCAGGTTGGATGGCTTGTAGGTGGGAGTGGGGGACCCAGCTGGGATGGCTAATGCTCATTGTGTCGCTTCGGGGATGGGTGGTATGCGGACTGCTGGAGATCTGGTAGGACGTATGCAAATATCCCAGGGGATGAGAATCAGAGAAGCAAAAGAATATGTGGCTAGTAAGTTGAAAGTTTCTGTATCTGATCTTGTTGACCCTGTCGTGATGAATGAGGTAAGAGATGATTTGGATATTGGCATGGTGTCAACGAGCCTGTTCCCTGGATCTGCTAAAGGTATAGAAGCTAAATTCCGTATAGCAAAGCTATTGGATATGGAAATCAACTGCGTAAATAGATTCAGAGATAAGATAGGTGGGATATTGAAGGCATGAAGTAAAGCATAATAGTAGTGGAAAATGAAAGAAGCGGCTTCTAATGCCTTGAGAGTTGCAAAATTGTGCTAAACAAGAGACTAAAGAAAAAGGAGGCCAAGACACATGGATGTAGAGGAATTTTTAAATGAAGTCAGGAAATCGATTAAGGATGTTGATAAAAGTAGGGCGTAGAAGTTGCTAGGCGAAGGATAAGAAGAAAGTGTTTTGACGGATTGGCATAGCTACCATGCTTGCCATAACTGTTAAATTAAAGATGGAGGGGAAAGACGATCCAACGTCGAATGAAGTTACTCACGATTATAGTCTCCATTTAATGACTAAACGCAAGTGAGATTGATTTTTTGAATTTGAAAGGTAATATACTGTAAAATTGGGCGTGGAAAAAGCAATATCGATGGAAGTGCGGTATTGTAGGATAAAGATTTCTCCGTTAGTAATTATGGTCGGTTTATTTTCTTGCTGGGGTTTCTGTTGGGAAAATGGGATTGCGCCATAACCCATTGACTTTTACTAATAAGGAGGTGATAAATGCAGAAAATTTATGCCAGAATGGGAGATGGTTCTGCAACTGAGCTAAGCGAAAGCGAATTAAAACGGGATTTGGAAGAGGGCACCAAGGATGCTGCGGAGAGA
>JAGGZD010000121.1 GCA_021162245.1 Dehalococcoidia bacterium
AGCTAAACCCATTGCCAGGGCATTAACTGTATGAGATTAATAGAGGACATTTCTAATGGGTTAAAAGAGAGGACATTTCTAAAGAGCTTTGACAGTGATTTTCACCAAGTATTGACCTCCGCATTTTTTTTGAGGTACACTGGAAATAAGCCTTGCTATAAAAGAGGAAAAACTTTAGAGAAAATTGCTTTCTTCTAAGTGCAGGAAGCTTGCCTGTAATCGACAGCTAACAGAAAAAGGGGGTGAGTGGTATGATGATTGAATAGTCGTTTAAATTGCAGGGCTAACGTAACTAAGAATAAAAAAGAAGGAGAATTAATAAATATGGGTAATTTAAATAGAGCTGCCAGGGCGATGGAAAAGGTGGGCATACCAGGCAGAGATGCTTATGATTTACCAACCAGCAAGAAGCGTTTCCCTGATGGAGCCTGGTACAGGATGGAAATATCCGGTCTGGAGAGACCCAATGTATTAGAAGCCATGATTGATGAGATGAGAAAGCGAAATATTGCTCTTCACCGCTTAATTTCAGTAGTTATGGGAGCGACCCTTTTGGATAAGAGGGAGCTTAAAGATTTTGCTCAATTAGCCGCCGATGCAAAATTGGAAGTAATAATAAATCCAGGGCCCCGTCGATCCTGGGATGTAGGAAGACAAATTGATAATTATGAAGGTGCCCTTTCTGGAATCCGTTACCGAGGCTCCGACCAGCTAAAATATGTTGTGGCCGATATAATGCGCTGCATTGACGCAGGGATTCGAGGTTTCCTGGTTGTTGATGAAGGGCTACTTAGAATGCTTAATGTGATGAGGGCAAATGGTGACATTCCGGCAGATGTAGTTTTCAAAGTCTCCATTTATGCAGGGCATGCCTCCGCTGCTGGAGGTAAACTTCTGGAAGAACTGGGGGCAGGCACCTTTAATCCACTGGGAGATTTGACTCTACCTCAGTTTGCATCTATTCGCCAAGCTGTAGATATACCGATAGACATACACATTATATTAGCTGAATCCTATGGTGGATTTATGCGTTTTTATGAAGCACCTGAAATGGTCAGGGTGGCGGCTCCTTGTTACTTCAAAATAGAGCCAGGACCATCACTCGCTGTGGGGCCTCAAGCACTTTATAAACCATGGGTAGATAGAGAGATGCTGGCTAATTGGGCCAGGGAGAAGGTGAAGTATGCTTGTATTATCCACGAACTTATTCAAGAAAACTTCCCTGAGGCAACCCTGTCAGCTCAGGGGCCTGAGGACCTGGCGATTCCAAAACCATAATTAATGATATTTAGAAAGAAAGGAGATGATTAAATGCAAAAGAAGAAGGGCATAATAGATTTTCAAAAGATGAAGAAGGAAGGCGAAAAAGTTGCCTGGCTAACTTGCTACGATTACCCGATGGCGCAGTTTCAGGAACAGGCGGGCATAGATATGATTTTGGTGGGAGATTCGGTAGGCATGCTCATTTATGGATATACAGCAGGAACTATCCCCGTTACTATGGACCAATGCATTGTGCATGCGGAAGCTGTTCGACGAGGAGCCCCCAACACTTTTGTAATGGGCGATATGCCTTTTTTGTCTTATCAGACAACGCCAGAAGAAGCTGTCAGGAATGCAGGCAGGTTCTATAAAGAAGCTGGAGTTGATGCTATCAAGCTAGAGGGAGGACGTCGGGTTACAAAAGTAGTAAAGGCAGTTGTTGATGCAGGGATGGTTGTTTGTGGCCATATTGGTTTAACCCCACAGAGCACGGGGCAATTTGGCGGCTATAAAGCTCAGGGACGTACAGCGAAAACTGCAAATGAGGTAATTAAGGATGCCAGAGCACTTCAGGAAGCAGGTGCACAGCTTTTACTTTTGGAAGCAGTAGCTCCTGAAGTGGGCAAATTTATAACCGAAGACCTTGAAATACCAGTATATGGTATTGGTGCGGGTATCTATTGTGATGGGCAATTACTTATTGCCCATGACATGTTGGGTATTTGGCAGGCTTTCAAACCTAAATTTGTTAAGCGATATGCCAATATAGCCGAGAATATGGTGAAGGCTTTTCAAGATTACATAAGAGATATCAGAGAAAGCAAATTCCCGGAAGATATACATTGCTATAAAATGATTCAAGGAGAAACTGAGAAGCTAGCTGAGTTAGTCAAGAAGTAAAATATTGGTTTCTATCTATACCAACAAGTGTGAAAATAGGATTTTGTATCTCAGAAATGGCTGCCACAAGGCGGAGAGCATTATTCTGATGGTATTGTAAGGTGGAACTCTCTGGTCATGGGCCACACTATTGATACTCTAACTATTAAGAGATACAACTATATTAAAGAATTAGAAGGAGGTGCATATAGATGGCAGTTCTTATTACTGGGGGAACTGGTTTTGTTGGTAGTGAATTAGCACATATCCTTGTCAATAAAGATGATGACGTTGTTCTGTTTGACGTCACTCCGAATTATGATCGTATCAGTGATATCCATGATAAAGTCAAAATAGCACAGGGAAACCTGGCTAACTGGCCTGAAGTATTCAATGTTGTCAGGGATTACAGTATTGAAGGCATATACCACCTGGGGGGGATGCTGAGTGTACCTTCTAATACAAATCCATGGGCTTCCTTCCAGGTGAATGTCGTTGGAATGGTAAATATATTAGAGGCTGCTCGCCTCTTGGGGATAAGCAAGGTAATTTTCACCAGCACTTTGTCTACCTACGGATTGGATTGCTCCTCTGTAATTACAGATACGACGCTTCAGCGACCTACAACAATGTACGGTTGTGGCAAATTATATTGCGAGTCTTTGGGCAGGTTCTACCGTTCTAAATTTGGTCTGGATTTCAGGTCAGTGCGCTTTCCCTCAGTGATTGGCCCAGGTGTTAGAACTCCCGGCGTGGCACAATGGAATGCATGGATGATTGAGTATCCAGCTTTAGGCAAACCCTTTGAGTGCTACGTCAGCGAAGGTACCAAGTGTCCTGTTCTGTATTTTAAGGATGCAGCCAGGTCTGTAGACATGATATACCATGCTCCTGCGGAGAAAATCAAAACCGTGAACTACAATGTTGCTGGGGTGGTGCCAACCCGAACAGCTAAGGAAATCGAACAGATAGTGAACAAATACATTCCAGAATCTCACATAAGTTACAGGCCTGATCCCGATGTAATGAATTATTTTCGCACTTCTACTGTAGATATCTTCGACGATAGCAAAGCGAGGGAGGAATGGGGATGGCAAGCCATGTACTCAGATTTTGACAAAGTAGTGCTTGACTTCATTGAAGAAATACGAGATCGTCCTGACAACAATGGAATTGTTTAGAAAAGCAGAGGGGGATTTACTATGGCTAAGGTAATAGTAACTGCAGCGATTACTGGTGGAATACATACTCCCAGTATGAGCCCTTATCTACCTATTACGCCAGAGCAAATTGCTGAACAAGCGATTAAGGCTTATGATGCCGGAGCCAGTATAGTTCACATACATATACGTAATCCAAAAACAGGCCAGCCCAGTTCGGATATGAGTCTATTCCATGAAATATTAACCAGAATAAAAAGCAAATGTAATCTCGTTGTATGCACAACTACTGGCGGAGGCCTGGGTATGCCTGTAAAAGAGAGATTAAAAGTGGTTCCCACTTTTAAGCCGGAATTAGCTTCATTCAATGCTGGCTCCATAAATTTTGGCCTTTTCGACCTTCCCGAACGAATGCAAATAAAGGAATGGAGATATTCGTGGGAAAAGCAATATTTGAAGATGACTGAAGATTTCATCTTCCCCAATACATTTAAGTCTCTACAGGAATTCGCTCGAACTTTTGAGGAGAGCAATACAAAACCTGAACTGGAGATCTACGATGTCGGCATGATTAACAATTTGCTTTATCTGGTCAAGAAAGGGTTTCTCAAAAAACCACTCTACCTTCAGTTTGTCATGGGAATTATGGGAGGGATACCTCCCTCTGTCTATAATCTGGTGTTTTTACATGAAACAGCGACGCATGCTTTTGGTGATGATTTTGTCTGGTCAGTGTGTGCTGCTGGCCACTTCCAACTCCCCATATGCACTGCTGCACTAGTTATGAAAGGCAATGTCAGAGTTGGTCTGGAGGACAGCCTGTATGCAGGCAAGGGAATATTGGCTAAAGGTAGTGCTGAACAGGTGGGAAAAATCACCCGCATTGCCAGGGAACTGGGTATTGATATAGCTACCCCCGATGAGACAAGGCAGATTCTGGGACTTAAAGGACTGGATAAAGTAGGCTACTGAACAAGTGTTGCAAAAGGAGATAAATAAAATGCAAATATTACAGGAAGGCAAAGGTGAACTTGTAGGTTGGCATGACCCAGACGAAGCCAGAGAGTGGGTGCTGAATAATAAATCGCGTGAATTAAAAGACAAGGCCATGTCTGCTAAAGAAGCCGTTTCTAAATTCGTTCATGATGGAGATTTCATAGCCAGTGGAGGGTTTGGACACATAAGAGTGTCCATGGCTGTTGTCTATGAGATAATCAGGCAGAAGAAGCGCAATCTAATTATGGCTGGTAAAACAGCAGTCCATGATATTGACATTCTCGTGGCTTCTGGCTGCGTAAATAGGGCAGAGGTGGCTTACAGTTTTGGCCATGAACTTAGAGGTTTATCACCAGCTTCGAGAAGAATGGTGGAAAGCGGGAGATGTAAAGTCATTGCTGAAACCAGCAATGCCGCGTACCAGTGGCGATGGTTAGCCGGGATGATGGGCCTGCCATTTATACCTAGCCGCAATTTACTCGGCACTGACACCGGTAAATACAGTTCGTGCAAGGTAATGAGGGACCCCTTCAGTGGTAAACCAATCAATTTAATTCCAGCAGCTTACCCTGATGTGGCATTTATTCATGTTCACCGATGTGATATCTATGGCAACGCCCAAATAGATGGTCACCTGGTGGAGGATTTTGAACTTTCCAGATGTGCACGAAGGTTAATAATAACTACTGAGAAGGTTGTCGATAACGAAATTATTCGGAGAGAGCCCTGGAAAACAAGCATACCATTTTTTGTAGTAGATGCTGTAGTTGAAATTCCGTATAGCGCACACCCTTCCGAGATGCCCGGGTTATATTGGTTTGATGAAGAGCACATAGCTGAATGGCTAAAATTGTCCAGAACTGAGGAAGGTGCAGATGAGTATCTACAAAAATATGTGTACAGCGTTGCTAATTTTAGGGATTACCTGGAAGCCTGTGGGGGTGCAAAGAAGTTAGATTACTTAAAGAAAAGAGAGTCTTACAAAGAGCCGATGAAAACTATATCATATAAATGAAATCTTAGAATTAGTGTTAAATAAGGAGAATTAAAGGCATGGCAGCAAAAACCAGATATAATTTACGCGAATTATTGGCGTGCAACGGCTCCAAAGTGTTGGAGAACAAAAAATCTGTCTTTGTGGGGACAGGGCTGCCTATGATAGCTTCTATGCTGGCACAAAAAACGCATGCACCTGATTTATTCATAATATTTGAGGCTGGTGGGCTGGGACCTCTAATGAAGGAGTTGCCTATCTCTGTAGGTGATTCTAGAACTATCTGCAGAGCTATAAGTGCTTCCAGCATGCATGATGTTATGTCGCTTTCACAGGCGGGATATGCAGATTATGGATTTCTGGGAGGCGCACAGATGGATATGTACGGGAACCTTAATACCACCGTCATAGGCGATCATGACAAACCCAAAGTTCGACTACCAGGCAGTGGTGGTGCTAATGATGTCGGTTCTTTCTCAAACAAAACTATTTATATTATTGCTAATCAATGTAAAAGAAGTTTTGTCAATAAGGTTGATTTCCTAACCACTGCTGGATACCTGGATGGCCCAGGAGGTAGAGAAAGGGCAGGGTTAGCTAGAGAATCAGGCCCTTATCGAGTGATTACCCAACTAGCTGTCTATGGTTTTGATGACAAAACGAAAAGACTAAAATTAATTTCCCTGCACCCGGGGGTGAGTGTAGATGAGGTGAAACAGAATAGCGATTTTGAAATTCTTATACCGGATGAAGTTGAAACAAGCTATGTGCCTAGCGAAAATGATCTAAGAATATTACGACAGGAAATAGACCCAACAGGAATAGTATTAGGAAAGTGAGTGGTGAGGGTATTTAATTTGCCATCAAGGATAGCAGATGAAGGAAATATGACACACCATCAAGCAAAAAATGTAGCTGGTTAAACAAGGAGGTAAAATGCGAGACATCGTGGGGCAAAGAGCAGGCACTTCTGCGCTACTACTTGGTAATGAAGCAATAGCCAGGGGTGCGCTTGAGGCAGGGGTAGATTTCTGCGCTGCTTATCCAGGAACACCTTCCTCAGAAATTATTGGGACGCTTGCCACAGTCGCTAAAAATATTGGTATCCATGTAGAATGGTCTGTCAATGAGAAGGTAGCTGTAGAAGTAGCAGCATCAGCGGCTTTTTCTGGATTAAGAGGGCTTGTTGCTATGAAGAATGCTGGCGCAAGTGTAGCCATGGATTTTCTGACGCATCTTAACCTGACAGGTATAGGTGATGAGGGAGGAGCATTGCTGGTAGTTGTATGTGATGACCCACAAGCTCACTCCAGTGATGATGAAGCTGACACACGCTGGATAACTAAGATAGCCAGTGCTCCCCTTCTAGAGCCAACGGATGCCCAGGAGGCCAAAGATTTGACCAGATGGGCATTTGATTTATCTGAGAAATTGAAATGCTGGTGTTTCTTGAGAAGCTATACGCGCCTGTCCCATGCACATGGCGATGTCAAGCTCGGGAAAATACTTCGTCCAGAGAAGAAAGCTGTATTCAATACTAGTAAACACTATATTCCCTTCCCAACTACGTCGAAACATGCTATCTTGCATGAGAAGATGCTTAAGGTTCAAGAAGTGTTTGAATCCAGTCCCTTCAATTCGTATACAGGACCAGAACAACCAGAGGTACTGATAATCTGTAGTGGCAGTGGCTGGACATGCTCCCTTGAGGCTGTAGAAACGCTAGATTTGAGTGAATCAGTGGGAGTTCTGAGACTGGTGACCCTGTGGCCGTTTCCCAGCAAATTTGTTGCTAAATACTTAAAACTGACAACCAGGGTACTCGTTGCAGAGGAAGTGGATCCCTTTATTGAAGCTCATGTGAGAGAGACAGCAACATCGTATTCGAATACGGTACTGCCCCTGGAAATATATGGCAAAGATTCTGGTCATATGAATCCTGTCGGTGAGATAACGCCAGATAGAATAATATATGCCCTTGCTGAAATCTTGAAGTTGCAATATCAGTCAAGAGAAACCAGTTATGAGCAGGCGGTTCAGGATACAGCTAAGCCACTGGTTATTAACCGTGGTATGCTCTGGTGCCCTGGGTGTCCTCACCGGGCTAGTTTTCTCTCTTTAAAGAAGGCCATAAAACGTGATGGCAGAAAGGTAGTAGTTATTGGTGATATTGGCTGTTACACACTGGACGTATTCCCCTACGGCCCTCACCAAAGCAATATAGTGCATTGCATGGGCTCAGGAGCAGGTTCGGCCTGTGGGTTTGGACAGCTTGCCCCTTTAGGCTCGGGACAGCCGCCTATCGGAATATGCGGCGACTCAACATTTTTTCACGCATCAATCCCAGCATTAATTAACGCTGTTTATAACAAGTCGAGCATGACGTTGCTGGTACTGGACAATGGCGCTACAGGCATGACTGGGTTCCAACCTCACCCAGGAACAGGCCGAACTGCCACTCAGGACCCAGCCCCAGTAGTATCTATTGAGAACCTTTGTCGTGCTATCGGATGCAGAGTGGAAGTGGGAGATCCTTTTGATATAAAAGGAACCACAGCCACTCTCTGTAAATTGCTGAAAGATGAGAATGGCCCCAAGGTTCTGATTTTACGTAGAAAGTGTGAATTAGTTCGAATGAAAGAGGAACGGACCCGCCCTTATAGAGTTTGGGTTGATCCTGAAAAATGCGTGGGAGAAAAGTGCGGGTTTTGCTACAGGGAGTTTCAATGTCCTGCTTTATTCCATGATAAGGAGACTGATAAGGTACAAATACTGGAGGAGGTTTGTCCTGGGTGTGGAGTCTGTGTTGATATATGCCCCTATAAAGCTATTGTTAAGGAGGATATAAAATAATGGCTATTTCTTGTGACCCATTGAACGTAGTTATTTGTGGGGTTGGGGGTCAAGGGAATATCTTAATCTCAGGCTTAATAGGCAATGCATTGATGAAGACGGGATATCATGTCACTATAGGAGAGACGTTTGGGGCTAGCCAGAGGGGTGGCGCCGTTTTCAGTACCCTCAGGATATCTACCAAAAGGCGTTATGGGCCGCTAATTCCACAGGGGAAAGCTCATCTCATCCTTGGGCTCGAACCTCTGGAAACATTGAGGATGCTACAGCAATATGGAAATCCAGGAGTAGTATGTGTAGCCAATACACATCCTATCTTGACAATAGGAGCACTTTCAGAAAAAGAGGAATATCCTGATAGTAGTGAACTTAAGAAAGCAATTGTAAAGCTTTCCAGGCTAGCCTGGTTTGTAGATGCTACAGGTATAGCATCTAAACTGGGCGCCACCATAGTTGTGAATATCATTATGGTAGGAGCTCTAATTGGTTCGGATCAGATCGCTCTGAAAAAGGAGGATGTTGAGAATGAAATGTGGAACACCTTTCCACACGGAAAGATGAAATTGAATTTAAGGGCTCTTGAAATGGGCATTAACAATATCAAGTTATAAAGAGGTTATGAATAAACATCAAGCAATATAAGGTGTGGCCCATTATCATACCTCCGAGATATGCATCTATAGTCAGAATTTTGAAATGGATTATTTGAACGTCGGTAAACTACCATCAGACTTACTCAGAAATTTTCTGGGTAAAATCAAGATAGAGGATGAACAGGTCATTCTCGGCCCTCGTATTGGTGAAGATGCAGCAGTAATAAAATGCGGTCACAAATTATTGGTGGCTAAAACAGACCCAGTAACATTTGCTACTGATCTTATTGGCTGGTATGTGGTTCATGTTAATGCCAATGACATCGCCACTATGGGAGCACAGCCACGCTGGTTTCTGGCAACAATTCTTCTTCCTGAACAATCAACCAATCGGAAAGCGGAAAAGATTTTCGACCAGATACTTTCTGCTTGTAATTCTCTGGGGGTTACTCTTGTAGGGGGGCATACTGAGATAACTTATGATTTCAATCGCCCTGTAGTAGTTGGGTGTATGCTGGGAGAAGCTGCGGAAGGATCTATAATAACTGCATCTGGAGCGATGTTGGGCGACGATGTTGTGCTTACAAAGGGAATTGCCATCGAGGGGACGGCTGTGCTGGCGCAGGAAGCAGAGAAAACTCTTCTCTCCGCAGGGCTAAATAGAAGTTTGATCCAGCGTGCGGCAAATTATCTCTTTTCTCCAGGGATTAGCGTGGTCAAGGAAGCACTAACTGCATGTTCAATGGTAACTGTACACTCAATGCATGACCCTACCGAGGGTGGATTAGCTACAGGACTTCTGGAAATAGCTACTGCAGCGCAAGCTGGCATTTTGGTGGAGGGAGAAAATATACCTGTTTTGCCTGAGTGCAAAGCCATCTGCACCAAATTTGGAATCGAACCACTTGGCTTATTAGCATCGGGAGCTTTAGTTATTACGTTGCCTTGCTCCGATACCTCCAGATTACTGGAAGGGCTACATGAAATTGGGATTATTGCCAATGTCATAGGGAAAATAGTGGAAGCAAAAGAAGGATTGAAGATACGCACTATAGCAGGAACGCGAGATTTGCCTCAGTTTAAACGGGATGAGTTAGCTGGATTCTTCGATCACCATGGATCATCTGCCCCCGGGTCAGTTCACCTTTAGTTCAACGGAAAGGGAAAAGGGTAGCAGACTTGATATTAGCAAGAAGCTTAAGTTTGAAATATAGGTTTACCGCAATTGCCATGGATGGCACCATTGTTACAGGGAATTGGTAAAAGATTACGGTTACAGGATATGACATGTGGCCGGAGAAGCTGAATCTCCGACCACAGTATTTCCAGTTATAGGCATTTTGGGAAGGGTATACTTACCATCCTTTGAGTTTATAGTAATCAGCTAGCATCCTGTCAAAATTAGCTTTCGGTAACACCTTGCCACTATCCTCAAGTTTCTCCTCGAAGAACCTCTTTGGCAGTGTTTCATCTATCTCTTTATTCATTCCCTCACGCAGGTTAAACTCCCTAACCTTATTTGCAATAGCTGAAGCTACTTTCTGTAATTGCTTCTTATCTAGCTCCATTCCTGTAGTTGCGCTTATGACTGTTGAAATTTTTTCCCACGGGTACAAATCTCTGAAAAATCTGCACAGAATCAGGGCGTCGAAAAGGTTATGCCTATCTTCGAAATCAATAAGCATTTCTGCTTTACCCTCGACTGCAGTTGGAGCTATCATCCCCGAAAGTTCTGCTTTATAGATAGTTGCTCTTAGATGACATGCTCCTCTATCCGAAGTAGCGTATGCTAATCCCATCCCATTCAAAACTCTTGGGTCATAGCTTGCAGGATCCATTCCCTTGACGTGGATAGCCAAATCCTCAAGTCCCCACTCCTTGCTGGCATATTTTATGCCTTCAGCCAGAGTAGCCCCGATTCCTTCCTTCATTGCCATTTTATTTAACAAAGCAGCAATAGCGTCAACGTCTCCATATTCAATTTTCTCTCCGATGTCTTTCAGGTGAGAAGTTTCTATAGTAAAACCTGCCAGGTTGCCTGCAGTTATGGTATCCATACCCAATCTGTCACATATATCGTTTAGATATACAACTTCCACAATATCGTCTATCAGGCATACCCCCCCAAAAGCACCTACAGTTTCATAATCTAATTCCTGTTTTAGCCCCTTGTGTCTTCCTTCAAGCACCTCGGTCAATCTTCCACAGCCCAAAAAGCATCTTGGACATGCATGCGATCGCACTTTGGCTTTCTTCTGCAAGGCCTCCTGAGTTAAATTTTGCCATTTGTCATAAGTTCCCGCATGCCAGTATTTTGTGGGGAATGCTCCGACTTTGTTCATGATAGGTACCATTTGTAATGTCCCAAAATTTCTATAGTTCTTCGCTCCAGGATTATCTTTGCCTATATCTTTTAGTTCCGTGCTCAACTTCTCCAGTAAGTCGAGATTTGCTACTTCCTTCTTCTTGTTCCCATGAAAGGCGATGCCCTTGATTTTCTTAGAGCCCATTACTGCCCCAACTCCTGTTCTGCCAGCCGACCTCCAGTAATCATTTTCGATGCAGGCGAACCTTACCAAATTCTCCCCAGCGGGCCCTATAACGACAACCCCTGCACCTTTTATCCCAACTTCTTGTTTTATGGTATCCTCTGTTTTGTAAGTGTCCTTTCCCCATATATGAGATGCGTCATGAAATTTTACATCCTCGTCAGAAATCTCAAGATAAACAGGGTTTTCAGAGGCTCCCTCTATCATTATCGCATCATAGCCAGTTCTACTCAGCGGTTCAGCAACTTTACCTCCGGAATAAGATTCAGCATACAATCCCGTTAAAGGAGCTTTGGTGAATACCCCATATCTAGAAGAGCCCCAAATTGTTGTGTCTGTAGCTGGGCCTGTAGCAAAAATGAGCATATTGCCCTCCGATAAAGGATCAACCCCTGCTTTTGTGTTGTTCACCAGGAGATGTGTGGCAAGGCCTTTGCCCCCTAAGAATGTTTGGTAGATTTCATCGCTGACAGGTTCCTGTTCAAATGATTCTTTGCTAACATTAATGCGCAAAACCTTGTTGTAGAATCCGTCCATCCTACCTCCTCTTTTGTTGAAATTAACATCATAGCTAAAGGCAACCCCCGAAGTTATTGTTACTCCTTATTCACTTTAATGAACTCAAATTCTTGATTGCCTTTAGCTAATTTGATTCTTAAATCCCTGGTTTATTTTATATGGCTTTACTTGTCTCCTTTATGGCATTTTCCAGTATATCTAATCCCTTTATCAGTTCTTCCTCTTTGATTACCAGGGGATAAATGAAACGAAGAACATTGCCGAGCGTGCCGCAGTTCATAATCATTAAGCCATGCTCGTGGCAATTCTTCATTATCTCTTTAGTCTCGGCTGCTGCAGGCTCTTTTGTTCTTCGATCTTTGACCAACTCTAATCCCAGCATGCTTCCAATCCCATTTACGTTGCCTATTATGCTATATTTTTTCTTCATTTCCTCCAATCTATCTTTGGCAAGTTTACCCAGCATGGCGGACCTGTCCACGAGTTTCTCTTCCTTAAATACTTTCAGCACTTCTAGCGCAGCCACACACGCAGGCGGATGGCCTGAGAATGTTCCACCTATTCCTCCTGTTTCAACTGAATCCATTACGTCTGCCCGTCCTACGGTGCCTGTCAAAACCATTCCGCCTGATAGACTTTTGCCTATTGTCATCAGGTCGGGGACAACATCGAAATGTTCTATTGACCACATTTTCCCTGCGCGTCCCATACCAGCTTGTATTTCATCAGCTATGAAGAGGATGTCATACTTGTTACACAGGTCTCTTAGCCCTTTGATAAATTCTTTTGGTGGGACAACATATCCCCCCTCGCCCAGGACTGGTTCTACAAGTATTGCCGCAATACTGTCAGCTGGAGAATAAGTTTTGAACATATCCTCGATTCTGTTGAGGCAATGCATTCCACATCCAGGGTAGCTCAGTTTATGTGGACACCTGTAGCAATAAGCATAAGGAACTCGCATAATTCCTATGTCGGTTGTACCGAAACCATACTTGTAGTATTTTACCTTGCTGGTCAAGCCCATGGTGAGCAAAGTTCTTCCATGAAACGCATGTTCGAATGCAAGTATATTGTATCTACCAGTATATCTTCTGGCTATTTTTACTGCGTTTTCAACAGCCTCAGCTCCATTATTGAAAAAGTATGCTTTTTTGGGGAAATTGCCCGGGGTGCTTTCACAAATTTCCTTCGCCAGTTGAACAAATGATTCGTACATGAACACATTGAAGGAGACGTGCATGAATTTATCTATCTGGTTCTTTACTGCTGCGACGACTTTCTCATGGCAATGTCCTGTATTGAGACAAGCAATGCCACCACAGAAGTCGATATATTCATTCCCGTCAACATCCTCTGCTATGGCACCTTTGCCTTTTGCAATAAAAATGGGTGCTGTGTGGAATCCACCGCGAGGGACATAATCATTCCTCAATTTAAGTAATTGCTTTCCTCTTTCTCCAGGTACCGTTCTCTTCTCTCCTATTTTTGCTCCTTTGCTCATTTCTATAGTTCCTCCTTCTTTATTATATCGCCAACTACTTCTCCAAGAATCATAATTAATTTGCTCGTTAGTTCCTTCGATTGAGCGTATAACTATCTACTCATTATGTAATACAGTATAACGAAATACATTTTATGGGTAAAGAAATATTGGCAAATTGGCGTGAGGGGTTTGCTTTCAGGGGAAACTACCTTATAATTCAAGTTGCTGTGAAAATAAACAATTTACACAGGTGGGATGTAAGCGTTACGGAAGCCAAGGAGATACAATTAAAACTGGCAAATAAGATAGTAATTGCTGATAAGGATATTAATCCACAACTCATTGCCGGTGTGGATATATCTTCTCCGGATTCTCATGGCATGGCCCGAGGGGCGGTGGTAGTACTTAGATACCCCGAACTTAACATAGTGGAAGTCAAAGTGGCCAAAAGCAAGGTTACTTTACCTTATATACCAGGACTACTATCTTTCCGAGAATGTCCTGTAATATTAGCCGTTTGTGAAATGCTGTATAATACTCCTGATATTGTTCTGGTTGATGGTCAAGGTATTGCTCACCCCAGGAAATTAGGGCTTGCCTCGCATTTAGGGCTTTTTCTTGACCTACCTACTATAGGTTGTGCTAAATCTATTCTGTGTGGCAAACATGAGCCTGTGGAAGAAAAACCAGGCTCTTTTGCTAAATTGATTCACAACGGACAAATTGTTGGGGCAGCATTGAGAACTAAAGCTAAAGTAAAGCCAATTTATGTCTCTATAGGCCATAAAACTAACCTTACAATGGCCCTGAATTGGGCAATGAAATGCTGCCGTGGTTATCGCCTCCCTGAACCTACTCGATTGGCTCACCTTGCCGCCTCCGGCAAATTATCTCCTGAGCCAAAATAGCAATGAAACTATTTTAATTAGTAAAAGGAGCACAAATGCAGGAAGAAAAAGAACACCTGGAAATACTACGTCGCCACATTTCAGATATAATGGTGCATCTTTGACATTTCAGGAAAAGAAAAGGAGATTGCCAGAGTAGAGGCAGAATCAGCTGGGCCGAATTTTTGGCAGGATACAGGCAAGGCTCAAGCTATTATGTGCCACCTCAGAGCGGAGCAGAGTCTAGTTTCTAGTTGGCGTGAGATAGAGAGACAGGTCACTGATCTCTGTGAGATGGTTGATCTGGCTATTGAGGAAGACGATCATTCTCTTGAGGAAGAGGTGCAGCAAGAACTGCAGAAAATAACTGCTCAGTTCGAACGATTAGAGAATCAATTAGTTCTTAGCGGCGAGTATGATACCAGGAATGCCATAGTAGCTTTTCATGCTGGCGCGGGAGGTACAGAATCTCAGGATTGGACCAGTATGTTGCTCAGGATGTATCTACGATGGGTAGAGAGACATAACTACCATAGCGAAATTTTGGATGTCTCTCCTGGCGAAGAAGCGGGTATCAAGAGTGCCATTATAGAAATTAAAGGAGATCATGCTTATGGCTATCTTAAATGTGAACATGGTGTCCATAGGTTGGTTCGTATTTCTCCTTTTGACGCCGACCATGCCAGGCATACCTCTTTTGCTATGGTGGAGGTTCTTCCCGAAGCAGATAAGGAACTGGATATTCAAATCAACCAGGAGGATTTGAGAATAGATACTTTCAGGTCCAGCGGCCCTGGAGGGCAACATATGCAGAAAACAAGCAGTGCTGTCAGAATAACCCACTTGCCTACAGGGCTAACATCTTCCTGCCAGGGTGAGAGATCACAGCACCAGAACAAAGAAGTTGCTTTAAAAATACTTTATACGCGTCTTCTTGAGTTAGAGCGGGAGAATAGGAAAAAGGAAAAAGCCAGGCTCAAGGGTGAACAGGTCAAAGTTGAGTGGGGAAATCAAATTAGAAGCTATGTCATTCATCCATACAAGATGGTGAAGGATCACCGCACTGGCTGTGAGACCAGCAATGCTGAAGCTGTGTTGGATGGTGATTTGGATAAGTTTATCACTGCTTATCTCCGTTCCAAAGTAGGCGAAAAGAAATGATTAAACGAATCATCCTGATGGCTCTAGCGATCTTTTCAATATGTACAGCTTCTTCTGTTAAAGCTAATAGCGATATTGTGGTTTTAGATAGCGATGTGGAGCTGCATTTTCCCACTGCGCTTGTCTTCAATATCGAAGCTGAGAGCGGGGCTAATATTGTCGATGCTCGTCTTAAATATTACGTGGATAAAATGAACTATGCACGAGTTATCAGCGAGGGCTGGCCTGATTTTACTCCAGCAAACAAAATAAAGACTAACTGGACATGGGATATGAGGAAATCAAGTTTACCTTCAGGAGCTACTGTAACATACTGGTGGACAATCAGGGATGCTATTGGAAATGAAATTGAAACTTTGCCGGCTGTAATTCATTTTGATGATGATCGTTATCAGTGGCAAAGTTTAGCCAGTAGTGAATTCCCTACTGAATCGCAGGCTCTTGAGGGTGAAAATAGTGAGCTAACGCTCTTCTGGTATAAGGGGGATAATTCCTTTGCCTTGGAGTTAATGGATGCCTGTCAGCAGGGGCTTGATAGATTAACTCGGGACCTCGGCACCTACCCACAAAAATCCATCAAGATATATGTTTATGCCTCAGCCAGGGATTTACAGGAAGCCATGATTTTTCCTCAAGAGTGGACTGGGGGTGTTGCCTTTACTGAATTTAGTATAATCGCCATTGGCATTTCTCCTGATAACATTGACTGGGGCAAAGAGGCTTTAGTTCATGAATTGACCCACCTGGTTGTTCACCAGGCGACCTTCAGCCCTTATGGCAGGCTCCCGACGTGGCTTGATGAGGGGTTAGCCATGTATAACCAGGGTGAACTGAGTTCTTATTTCCGCATGCGGCTGGATAGTGCTATTTCAGAAGGTGAGTTGCTTTCGGTACGTAGTTTGTGTAGTTTGTTTTCTGCCGATACTGAGAAAGCTTGTCTTTCTTATGCTGAGAGCTATAGTTTGGTGGAATATCTCTTGCATAACTATGGACAAGGGAAAATGCTCAACTTACTAACAGCACTTAAATATGGCAATACCTATGATGAAGCTTTGACTGAAATTTACGGCTTTGATGTAGATGGGCTTGATGTGCGCTGGCGGCAAACATTGGTAACGACTGTATATCAAGCGGAAACTATATGGTTAAATCCTGGCGCGATTACTGTGTCGTCAATTAACCCCCTTGCTTGCTTCAATAGGCATACTGACAGGTGAAGGGAAAAGTGATGAAAAAAATCTGGCAATTCGTATTTGTCTCCCTCTTTGTGGGAATTTTGTTATTTCTGCCTTCGATTAGTTGTCACCCTGCAGAATTAGCATTCAACAATGACACCCTTGATCTTTGTGGCAGCAACCCTGCAACACTTGACCCAGCAATTTCCCGTGAAATGGCATCACATGCCTATATCATGCAAATCTTTAGCGGTTTGGTTCGCCTTGATGAGAATTTAAAAGTGGTGCCCGACATCGCGGAGAGTTGGGAGAGAAGCGAGGATGGGAAAACATATACCTTCTATCTTCGTCGCGAAGTAAAGTTTCATAGTGGCAGAGAGGTAAAGGCCAGCGATTTTAAATATTCCTGGGAGCGTGCTTGCAACCAGGCTACGGGTTCTCAGACAGCAGCTACTTATCTGGGTGATATTGTGGGTGCCAATGATATGCTAGCCGGTGAGTCCAGAGAGATTTCAGGAATAAAGGTTCTTGATGATTACACTCTTCAAGTAACTATTAGTACTCCTGTAGCTTATTTCCTGTGCAAGTTAACATATCCTACTGCATTTGTTGTTGATAGGGTTAGTGTGGAAACTGGGAAAAATTGGTGGCGTCAGCCAGATGGGACTGGCCCTTTCAAGTTACAGGAATGGGAGCCAGCCCAGCAATTGATTTTGCGACGAAATGAGCTTTATTATGGCTATCCAGCCGGCGTAGAACAGGTTATTTTCCATTTCCTGTCGGGTATGCCTATGGCCATGTATGAGAAGGACGAAATTGATATCACCTCTGTTTCCATGTATTACATTGACCAGGTTAGAGATAAAAATGGACCATTTTATCGGGAATTAGATATAACGCCCGAGCTTAGTCTTTATTATATTGGCTTTGATACTACCAGGGCTCCTTTCGATGATATTAACATTCGCCGTGCTTTTTGCAGTGCTGTAGATAAGGAACGTATTGTTAGATTGATATTGAGAGGTATGGTAACTGAAGCTAAGGGCATTTTGCCACCTGGCATGCCAGGTTATAATGAAAACTTTGAAGGTTTGGGCTACAACGTAGAAAAGGCAAAGGAATTTATCGCTGTTTCGAAATATGGTAGCGCTGCGAATTTACCGCCCATTACCATTACCGTTTCAGGTTATGGTAATGATATTCCGGGTTACCTGGGTGCTATTGTCCAGGGGTGGCAGCAGAATCTTGGAGTTGAAGTAATGATAAGACAGCTGGAGCCAGAGAATTACCTTTATTACGTAAAACAGGAAAGAGACGAGATGTTTTTGCTCGGTTGGGTAGCCGATTACCCCGACCCACATAATTTTTTGGATAACCTGTTTTACACTAGAAGCGAGAATAATGTTTCTAGCTATAGCAATCCTGAGCTGGATAATTTGCTTACTCAAGCTGCCATCGAACAGGGTAATGCTACTCGCTTCAGTATATATCAGCAAGCTGAGCAGGAAGTAATAGAGGAAGCTCCCTGTTTACCGTTATGGTTTGGCATTAATTATACATTAGTTAAACCCTATGTTCAGAATTACGAACTTAACCCCCTTGGCATTGCCGATTTGAGTAAAGTTTGGATGAAGCAGCATTAATTGCGCTACGCATTTATCTTGTGCTGAACCTGTGCCAGAGTTCGGTTACTCTAGTTTCGAGATGAGCCATATCGCCATCATTGTAAATTATCTCGTCGGCGTATTTCATCTTTTCTCTTGCTGGCATCTGTGACCTGAGCCTGGACAATGCCTGCACTGTGCTTATTCCTTTGTGTTGAGTGAGCCTTTGAGATACTGTGTTATCGGAGGTCATTACTAACCAGACCTTATCTACCAGTTTTGTCCAATCTGCTTCAACGAGTAGAGCGGCTTCTACCGTAACAGCTTCAACTCCCTGGCGACTGTAATTTTCGATTCTTTCTTGAACCATACAATACACGCAGGGATGCACTATTCGATTCAGCTGAGCTAGAGCATGTGGACTGGAAAAGACTATTTGCCCTAACTGTTGGCGGTCGATTTCTCCATTCACCTTCACAATATCTTTGCCAAAGATGTTGATTAATTCCTGCCAGATTTGACTATTCGGTTTGTAAACTTCATGTGCTAATTTATCGGTATCGATAGTGGGAATACCGAGTTTAGCCAGAATTTGGCAGACTGTACTTTTGCCGCTGCCGATGTTACCTGTTATTCCAATAATAAGCATTTACCAGTGGTGATATAATAACTCATAATGGAGAGAGAAGCGATACTTTATGAAAAACTGCCTGGAGGAAAGGTAAGATGTAATATTTGTCAGTGGCACTGCCTGATTAATCCTGGAAAATCGGGCGTCTGCCGCATGTATATTAATCGTGATGGCACTTTGTATTCTATGAATTATGCTGAAGTATCGTCATTAGCAATCGACCCTATTGAAAAGAAGCCTCTATTCCACTTTTTCCCTGGGACTAATGCTTTTTCCCTGGGTACATGGGGATGCAATTTCCATTGCCAGAATTGCCAGAACTGGGAGATTTCCTGTGTGGATATTCCAGATACCTCACAACGGTTATTGCCAGGGAAAGAAATAGAATTAGCCAAGAAATATAATTGCGCTGGAATCGCCTGGACTTATAATGAACCTTCCATATGGTTTGAATATACACTGGATTCAGCCAGATTGGCTAAAGAAAATGGTCTCTATACTGCTTACATTACCAATGGCTATATTACTCCTGAGGCTTTAGATACTATAGGTCCTTATCTTGATGCATGGAGGGTTGATGTTAAAGGTTTTAACGATGGGTTTTATCACCAACTAACTAAAATCCCTCACTGGCGTGGCATTCTGGATATGGCTAAACGAGCTAAAGACAAATGGGATATGCACATTGAGGTGGTAACTAATGTTGTTCCTACTATGAATGATGATGAAAAACAACTCAGTGGTATTGCTTCCTGGATTCGGGATAACTTGGGAGAACTTACTCCATGGCATGTAACTCGTTTTTACCCTATGCGTAATTTAAGTCACCTCATGCCTACACCGATATCCACATTGGAAATAGCTTACCAGATTGGCAAAAAAGCTGGGCTAAAATTTGTCTACCTGGGTAATGTTCCAGGACACGAATACGAGAATACTATTTGTTATTCTTGCGGCAAGCTGGTTGTTCAACGGGTTGGCTACAATACTGAAGTATTGGGACTGGATAAGTCCAGGTGTAAATTCTGCGGAAGCGAACTTAATTTCAGGACAAAATCAAGATGAAAATAAACTGCAATGTAACTTTACCCATGGGGGGATGGAGAAAACAGGAGAGAGTTAGGTAGAAAAGAGAAAGAGAAGCCCAAAAGCAAAGTTCTAATGAGCTAACGTTGGAATAACATAATTATGAGGAGGTATTTATGAAAGAGGAACTTAACCCTATAGTGAAATTGGCTAAGGAAACGGTAGAAAGCTACCTTCGTTACGGCACAATACTTCAACCGAAAGAACTTAGCCCAGAAATGAAGAAACGAGCTGGCGTTTTCGTTTCTATCCACAAATATGGTGTACTAAGAGGTTGTATCGGTACCTTTGAGCCAACTAAGAATAATGTGGCTGAGGAAATTATAGCCAATGCTATTAGCTCAGCTACTAGAGATCCCCGTTTTCCCTCAATTGCCGAGGCTGAATTATCTGAACTGGAGTATAGCGTGGATATTCTTACTAAACCAGAGGCAGTTGAGGACGCAAATCAGCTTAATCCTAAAGAATATGGACTGATTGTGGAGAGTGGTTCCAAGAAGGGTCTTTTACTGCCTGACCTGGATGGTATAGACACAATCGAGCGGCAGATTGAAATTTGCCGACTCAAGGCAGGGATATCACCTTCTGCACCTATCAAGCTCTACCGTTTTCAGGTAAAGAGATTTAAATAATGAGCCTGGAGATGCCTCTTTTTAACCTGCAACAAAAGGGAAACCCATCTGACGCTATACCTTTGGCAGCAAAAATGCGCCCACAGAGCTTGAGTGATTTTGTGGGACAGGAGCACTTGTTGGGTAAAGGCAAAGTACTCAGAAGATGCATTGAAACAAATTGCCTGCCGTCGATGATTCTCTGGGGTCCCCCAGGAAGTGGCAAAACAAGTTTAGCTTGTATTATCGCACAGAATACTGAATCGCATTTCAGTTCTCTGACTGCTGTTAGCGCTGGGGTAGCTGACCTGCGTCGTATCACCAGTGAAGCTAAGCAGAGATTAAAATTATCAGGACAACGAACAATCCTTTTTATAGATGAAATTCATCGCTTTAATAAGGCGCAGCAAGATGCTGTTCTTCCATTTGTAGAAAATGGTACCGTGATTCTTATTGGGGCTACTACTGAAAATCCTTCTTTTGAAGTCGTATCACCTTTACTTTCACGGTGTCGGGTTTTTCAATTAAACTTGCTTACAAACAAACAGGTTAGATTCATTGTAGAGCGGGCTCTAAAAAATAGTGAGCAGGGACTAGGAACATTGGAAGTGACTATTGATGAAGAAGCTCTTGATAACCTGGTGAACATGTCCAATGGCGATGCTCGTATAGCTCTTAATGTTTTGGAGATGGCTGTGTCTATTACTTTGCCTGATAGTAATGGTAATCGTCGAATAAAATTACCAGATGTTGAGGATGCATTACAACATCGGGCATTACCCTATGACAAGAGTGGTGATCAGCACTATGACATTATGTCTGCTCTGCATAAATCTCTGCGTGGCTCTGACCCTGATGCCGCCTTATATTGGCTGGGGCGTATGATTGAAAGTGGAGAAGAACCTCTTTATATTGCTCGTCGCTTAGTGCGTTTCGCTTCTGAAGATGTAGGCATGGCTGATCCACAAGCTCTGTTATTAGCTATAGCTGCTCAGCAAGCAGTTCATTTTGTTGGCATGCCAGAAGCCAATCTGGCTCTAGTTGAGGCAGTGGTATTTCTAGCTTCGGCTCATAAAAGTAACTCTTTATATCAGGCTTATTCTCGAGTGAAACAGGATATAGAGCACAGCCGCAATGAGCCAGTGCCCCTCTGGTTACGTAATCCTAAAACATCTTTGATGCGACAGATGGGATATGGGCAGGGTTATAAATATGCACATGATCACCCGGGACATTTTATAAAGCAGCAGTATTTGCCCCACTCCCTCAAAGGAAAACACTATTATATTCCCAGCGATCAAGGTTATGAAGTAGAAGTTGATGCCAGGTTGAAAGCTTGGTGGGGAAAGCATTTGTTATGATACAATGTTGAACAAGAGTAGGAGAGCATCTTTGACTATTGATACCATTGGCACTGAGGTGAAGGAGGTATATTTTGCCTAAATTTTTGTTAACCCCTAAAGATACTAAATTTTATGACTTGTTTGAACAGGGTACTGCTAACCTGGTTGTTGCTGCAGGAAAACTTGTTGATCTGTTCGAAAATTATACAGATGTTGAAGCGAAGGCAAAAGAACTCAAAGATGCAGAAAGTCATGGTGATGTTATAACACATGAGGTAATGCAGCGGTTGCATCGCACTTTCGTGACTCCTATCGATAGAGAAGATATCGCTTTGCTTGCCCAAAGTCTGGACGATATGATGGATTTTATCGAGGCTGCCGGCAGAACTGCTTTCCTTTATCGTATTACCAAACCCACGGCAAGGTCACAAGAGCTAACCATAATCATATCCAAGGTCGCTAAGAAACTAAACGAAGTGATGCCCTGTTTGCGACACCATGACCAATTCCCGCAAATTCTGGAGGAGTGTGTGGAAATTAACAGCCTGGAAAACGAAGCCGATGATATACATCATAGTGCCCAAACTGAACTGTTCGAACATTGCACTGACCCGTGCAGAATAATTAAATGGCGCGAGATATATCAACATTTGGAGGATGCTACTGACAGGGGAGAAGATGTGGCTAATGTACTTGAAGGTATAGTATTGAAGTATGCCTGATCCTCAAATACTGTTAATTTTAATAATTACAGCAGCTGTTGGCTTTGGCATAGCCAATGGTTTTAATGACGCTGCCAATTCTGTTGCTACGGTAATCGGCACCCGCACACTTTCTCCTCGCACTGCCATAATCATGGCAGCTTTTTTTGAATTCGCTGGAGCAGCCACGGGCAATGCAGTGGCGATAACTATTGGCAAAGGGATTATTGAGCCTGAATTCTTGACTATGGACATTGTTCTTTCTGGCGTTATGGCGATTATCATCTGGGCTGTTGTTACCACACATTATGGTATGCCTATTAGTTTGACCCACGGATTAGTAGCAGGGTTGGTGGGAGCTGGCATAGCTATGGGGAGCGCGAAAATCATTATTTGGAGAACTCTGGCAAGAGTGTTCTCGGCAGTCGGTTTTGCCCCCCTCCTGGGTTTTGGTGGTGGTTTTTTGGCAATGTTAGCTATATTATGGCTCTTCCAAAAAACCGGGCCGTCAAAGATACGAAGTATTTTTAGTAAGTTACATATACTTTCGTCGGCCTTCCTGGCCTATAGCCATGGTAAGAATGATGGGCAAATGCCTATTGGCTTGATTATGATGGCACTGGTAACTTCTCCTTATTATGACAGTAGTTTATGGCAACACCTCTCATTGTTAGATTCTAATACCTGGTGGATCATAGTTATCTCTGCGGGCTCAATTAGCTTTGGTACTGCTATTGGTGGATGGAGAGTTATCAAAACACTGGGATTAAAGGTGACTACCTTACGTCCTGTCCAGGGATTTACAGCAACGGTATCGGCGTCCACTGTCATTGAGCTCGCTTCGCATTACGGCATCCCAGTGAGCACCACACACTGTGTGAGCTCCTCCATTATGGGGGTTGGGGCCACGAGGCGCCTTTCTGCAGTGCGATGGGGAATAGCCAAAGACATCGTGTTGACCTGGATTTGTACCTTTCCGGCATGCGGCATTCTGGGCTGGATTATTGCTACCGTTCTGAAAAGATTTCTTTGATCTAAAAATTATGGAGTCTATAGAGCCAGTAGCATATTATTGAGAGAGAAAAAGCTGGAATTAGAAACAGCCAGCACTGTACTGCTCCCATACCCCTGTATCTACTGGATATGATGGCAGCTGGTGAAAGAAATTCTATCACTGGAAGAATAGATTCTTGGGATAGGTAGTTAGCATTTTTGCCCCGGATTCTGTTA
The DNA here is from genome assembly GCA_021162245.1 of Dehalococcoidia bacterium. Taxonomy (GTDB): domain Bacteria; phylum Chloroflexota; class Dehalococcoidia; order GIF9; family AB-539-J10; genus JAGMDB01. The sequence continues at coordinate 23,722 of JAGGZD010000121.1, forward strand.
TTGCTACGGTATCTTCCAACCTGATACCAAGGTTTTGTTTCGCCCGTATCGAGCCCTGAAATAAAGCTATGACCATATCCTTCTCAATCTTGGAATCTGAGCCTGCTGCGGTAGATGACTCCAAGTAGGGATGCTCTTCAACTTGCAGGCCAATATTATGTCCTACATGAGCTAGCAGTCGATAGCCAGTAGCTTTTGTAGCTTCTTCGGCTACAATTTGAACTTCTCCAGTGGTTATGCCAGGACGGAGCTGTTGCAAAACTGTGTCCTGTGCAATGCGGAAGGCATTAAAGGCATCTTTTAATTCTGTGCTTGGTTTACCAACGACGGCGGTCCGTGCTATATCTGAACAGTAGCCATTGTAGACTGCACCCAAATCTATCGTAACCAAATCTCCATTTTCTATTTGTTTCTGAGTTGCCCAGGCGTGGGGAAGTTTAGTCCGTGGTCCAGAAGCTAGAATAGTGGGGTGTTTCAACCGGTCAGATCCCAGCGTTAGCATATGGTGCTCTGCCAGAGATGCAACTTGAAGTTCTGTCATACCCGGCTTCAGAGATTCCAGAGCAATTTTCATCCCTTCATCTGCAATTGCACAAGCTTTTTGGATAAAGCTGATTTCCTCCTCAGTCTTCACCGATCTTAAACCCTCTGCTTCCTCAGTAACATTTACAAGTTCGATGTTTGATGACGATCGTCTCAAAGAATTCCCTAACACTTCAAGGGAAATATCATCCATGCCAATTTTCCCTTTCGTGACGCCGAGGTCTTTGAGTGTTTTAATTATTATTGTGCCTTGAGTGTACCCAGTGTATGCTTTAATATCAACGTCTTTCGCTTGTTTTCGCGCGAATTCCTCATCGAGCCAGAGCACTGCTAATGCTGGCCGACTCCGCTGAGTAACTATAAGAACACTACATGCATGTACACTGGGCTCTGTCACATCTGTAAGATACTGTATGTTCTCAGCTGCAGACAATACCAGTGCTTCGTAGCCGCTGTCCCTTATCAGCTTTTGAGCTCTCTCGCGTCTTTGTGCAATTTCGCTGTCCATAGGTCAAACCCTCCTGTCACAGAAATAAGTAATTTGTTTATCACAATGTGGGCAGTTCCTTGCCCACATCAGCCAGCGATTGAATTTTTCTGTGGCTTTCTTCTATTTGACCTTTATGCTCCTGTCCATATTTAACAGCTTTCTCATAAAGGTCCTTGATTTTAGGCACGGAAGAGAGTTGAGATACTATCAAGGTGATATCAATGAAATGTTTTTCACCAGGGAAGTCGCCGCCTCTGATTAAAGCAGTGGGCGACATCTCTTTGATATAATCGCTAATGCTTTTGACCATGTCCATGTTCATTTCCTTGGCTGGCCCAGATATAATATATGTAATTCTGGCAGCTTCACCAGGGTCACAGCTAATAGATAGATCAGATAGTGTAGCGTCCAGAGCCTGAGAACCCCGAAAGCTTTCCACAGCCTTCTCGTGGAAGTTTTTCTTTTTTATTTCCCAGGGGAAACGAAATGACGGCAGCGGAGTTCTCCCAATTCCAATAGCTGTCCAGCCTTCCAATGTGGCAATAATATCTCCTGCATCTACAGTTCTGGAGCCCACAAATTTGCGTTTAGTTATTTCACCAGCGCACATCAAGTCGTAGAAGGGCTCGGCAATATGTCGGTTTATCTTCTCTATGTTGTTAGCCAGACTGGCGTCTTTTCTAACATACCTCTGGTTATCAGCCAGGAAAACAGCATCAGCTATATCATATACCGATTTGAGACAGGTGCCCGTATTGTATACGCTTCTGGTCTCACTGCTAATCTCATGCTCAAACGGCAATACAATAAGGGCATAAATCGGTTTGTTGAGATACCTCTCCTTAATCATCTGAGCAATCACAGGTAATGCACCTGAGCCAGTGCCACCAGCAGCACCACCAATGAGCAAAAAAGCATGTGTTTCATAAAATGTTGGTTCTGCCTTTATAGCATCCATTACCTTGTCACCATCTTCCCTGGCCAATTGAGCACCTATTTCGTTTATCTTGCCCACACCATGCCCCAATGTCTGGCGCAACCCGATGAGTATACTATGCATATAGTCCTTCTTGATAAACCTCAATCCGGTTAAATCTGCCTGGTCACTGTTCACAGCGACTATATCTGGCGCTATGGTCGCCCTGCGCTCAGTTTGTGCCTTGAGATTAAGCCTGGCGAACTGATCAGCAATACGGCAACCACACTGTCCTAACCCGATAACTGTTAGTTTCATTTTAATCCTCCTCGTTTAATATACTTTACATAAAGTAACATACATTCTGGTCAAAAGTTACACAAATTATAGTTTATGCAACTTTTGATTTAATCATAAGATCCTCTTCTTCTGATGAGGAGATAAACTAGAGCGCCAATGAGCACTGCTATTAAAGAAGCAATAGATATAAGCGCCCAGAAGGGCAACAGCCCGGTTTTGAAGGAATGAACAACGCTCCATACGGATTCATTTTGAGCATTATCAACTGCTTTTACCCTCCAATAGTAGGTGCCATAAAATAAAGCACTATTTTCAGGGAGAGTATAACTAACTGTATTTACTCCTGAAGCGGAAGTCAGTTCTGCCACTGCTAAATTCCGGGAAAATAATGTAGCTTCCGTAGTAAAATTTTCGCTACTGGCTATTTGCAAGCAATAATAGTTAATCCCACTGTCGTCCACTACGCTTTGCCATTCGAATGCAGGGGTAAATTTCCTGCCTATTACAGAGCCGACCCTTTCCTCAGCGGTTGGAGATGTGAGAACAGGGGCAGCTGGTGCAACTGATTCCATGGTGAAGTTTTCGCTACGTTCGTCAGAGCCACAAGTGGCTTTTACTATGTGATTCCCATGTGTTCCTGTAGCCTCAAAGCTTACGCCTGAGAAGCTGCCATTGCTCTGGGTAGTTCTGCTACCCATGGTCACTCCATCATAAGTGATAATTACTGACGTGTTCTTGGGGAAGCCACTGCCGCTGACGGATAAAGTTGTTCCCACATGCCCCTGGGTAGGAGATAATGTTAATCCGGGCACTATCTCAAATTCCACTTCTTCAATATCGTCTTTATCAGTATGGCTACCCTCGGCCGTTATATCATATTTACCTTTGGCAAGTTGAGGCACATCAAAGGTCTCCTCCCAGCAACCATCATCATCAGCCTCGATGCCACTGACTATCGTGTCATTATCGAACAGTATTTTAATGTTTATTTCGTCTTCCGCAAATCCGTTGCCTGTTACCGTTACAGCCTCGCCATGTGAGCCACTTTCCGGATCCACGCTTATACCCGGCATTACCTGAAAGGTAGCTTCCTCGACATCCTTCTCGTCAGTATCATGACCCTCGGCTGAAATGTCATGCTTACCCTTGGTAACAGTGGGCACCTCAAAAGTTCCCTCCCATGTGCCATATTCATTTGCTTCAAATTGTTCGTCTGATACCACATCGCCCTCGAACAATATATCGATATCCTCTTCATCTTCAGCAAACCCGGTGCCTTTCACCGTGACTTCGATTCCCGTTGCCCCTTTGGCATCATCGGGGTCATCTATTTCATCGCCTGCTACCTCTATTATTTCCACTTTTGGTTTTACAGTGAAGTCCTTTGAGTATTTTTCATCGTCTTCAACATCATCATCATCATCCACTGAACTTCCCAGGTCTTTATCGCAAATCGTGATTGTGTGTTTCCCACTGCAGCTCTCTGGGATGAGGAATTTATCGTCCTTGGTGCTGTAGTCATAGTCTTCCGTATTCGATTCAAACTCAAAATCACGGTCCTCCAGCACCTCTACCCATTCGTTGGTATCCAGCTGGTAGTAAACCCAGTAATCATCATGTCTCTCGCATGAGCCCGTGATATACACTTCCTCCCCAACAGTGCCACTGCTTGGATGTAGCGACATACTGGTGATATCAGCAGCTTGCACAGGTGTAGCCATTGCAGGAATGGCAATAATGCAGGCAAGTAAAGCAATAAGCAGCCGAGATAGTAATTTCATTTAACAGTCCTCCTAATCATATTAGTTTGTATTATATACGCTAACCATATTATAAACGAAAATATAGCACAAAAGTAAATAGCAAGGGAATAATATCTACCAATTTCCTTTTTGCCATCGCAAATTTTATGCGCTGTGAGACACTAGATAGTTCCTCGCAATTTGTTTGATTAAGCTGCTTAGCAATGGTAGAATATGCCTTTCGCCCCTGTAGCTCAGAGGATAGAGCGCTGGCCTCCGGAGCCAGATGCAAGGGTTCGAGTCCCTTCAGGGGTATAGCAAAAGTTGTAAGTGATGAATGATATTACAGAAATTCGCTGGCATGGCAGAGGAGGACAGGGAGCAGTAACATCTGCGGAACTTCTGGCTTTAACCGCAATTAAAGAAGGTAATATTGCTCAAGCTTTTCCCAGTTTCGGCCCAGAGAGGAGAGGGGCTCCAGTCATAGCTTTCAATCGCATTAGTGCAGGTAAACCTATCAGATCCAGAGCTGCCATTGCTGAACCTGATATCGTTGTAGTATTAGATCCTGGCTTACTTGGTATTATTGATGTTACCCGAGGACTCAGGGATGGTGGTGTTCTCATAGTAAATAGCTCAAAAGGATTAGCCACCGTAAATTCAGAAATTGGTGGCCCATGGAAATTAGCGGTAGTAGATGCTACTGCTATCGCACGGGATATACTGAAGAGACCTATTGTCAACACTGCTATGCTGGGAGCCCTGATAAAGGCAACTGGTGTAGTTAATCTGGAGTCCTTGACTCAGCCGCTGGAAGAGAGATTTGGTAAATTAAGTGAAATTAATGTTCAGGCTTGCAGTAAAGCATATAAAGAAGCCGTCGTAATGGAATACTCCCCCGGCGTTAAGAAAGCCGAAAAAGTCTATCCCATCGAGAAAAGCCTATCATGGAAAGAACTAAACCTTGGCTTTGTGGTAACTGAGATGGGGAATGCCAGGAGCTACCGAACTGGATATTGGAAATCAGAACGCCCCGTGAGAGATAACGCGAAATGTATTAAATGTGGTATGTGTGCTCTCTTTTGCCCTGAAGATTGTATTCACCAGGACGCGGAGGGCTATTTTGAAGCTGATGAATTTTATTGTAAAGGATGTGGCATTTGTGCTCGTGAGTGCTGGACAGGAGCCATAACTATGGTCGAGGCATAGAAAATGGAGAGAAGAGTAGCTTTTGAATCCTCGTTTGCTATAGCAGAAGCAGTCAAAATGGCTGATATCGACGTCTGTGCAGCTTATCCCATTACCCCTCAGACCCACATTGTAGAACGAGTGGCACAACTGGTTGCTAATGGTGAACTGGATGCAAATTATATACCTGTTGAATCAGAGCATTCAGCATTGAGCGCCTGCCTTGGCTCTTCGGCAGCAGGCGGACGGACTTTCACCGCCACCGCTGGCCAGGGGCTGGAGTTAATGCACGAAGTGGTATATGTAGCATCAGGGATGCGGCTACCTATAGTTATGTCTGTGTGTAACAGAGCATTGTCAGTGCCATTAAGTATCTGGGGAGACCACTCCGATGTTATGTCTGTTCGCGACACAGGCTGGATTCAGATATTTGCAGAGAATGCTCAGCAGGCTTTCGATTTGACTTTATGTGCTTTCCACATTGCTGAAGACCCTGCGGTTCTTCTTCCTACCATGATTCATATCGATGGTTTTCACCTATCACACGTCATTGAACCAGTCTTGCTTCCTGAACAGGAGAAGGTAACTAGATTTCTTCCCAAATATCATCACCCCTTTGCTCTGGATGTAAATAACCCAGCAGCTATGGGGGATTTTGCTCTACCTGACCTTTATACTGAGGCTAAGGTGGCGCATGATATGGCTTTGCGAAACTCTATAAAGGTAATTCTGCAAGTATGGCAGAAGTTTGGAGAGGAATTCGGACGTGAATATTCACCAGTGGAAACCTATGGAGCAGAGGATGCAGATATTTTACTTCTGACTATGGGAAGTTTTAGCGAAGTGGCTATGGAGGCTATAGACAGACTCAAGAGAGCGGGAGAGAAAGTGGGCCTGGTGAGGTTACGTCTGTGGCGGCCATTTCCCTTTGAGCAATTCCGCCAAACTGTGGGTCGAGCAAAATTGCTCATCGTTCTTGACCGTGCCCTTTCCGTTGGTGGCCCAGGGCCTGTTTGCTCTGAAGTACAGGCTGCCTTATATCATTTGAAAGAAAGACCTCAGGTTATTGGTTTTATTGGCGGATTGGGGGGTAGAGATATATCAGTTGAAGGCTTTCAAAATATGATACACCGCGGAATGGATAAAGCTAGTCAAGGCAAACCTGGTGAAATCGAAGTGTTTGATGTGAGGGAGAAATAATGGAAACTCTGAGCATATATGCGCCTCGTCTGGTAACAAAGAGGCAAAGCTTGACCCCGGGGCATCGTGCCTGTTCAGGGTGTGGCGAGGCTCTGGCGTTGAAGTTTGTGATGAAAGCTTTGGGACGGGATGTGATCGTTGTTATGTCCACTGGCTGTATGGAAATTATATCCTCGCAACTTCCTTACACTGCGTGGGAGGTTCCCTGGATTCACACCTTGTTCGAGAATGCTGCCACGGTGGCTACAGGCGTGGAATCTGCCAGAAAAGCTCTAGCTCGCAAAGGAGCTTCTTTGCCCAAAGCTAAGGTAGTAGCTATAGGCGGAGATGGAGCAACTTTTGATATTGGCCTCGGGGCCTTATCTGGCGCTTTTGAGAGAGGACATGATTTTCTCTATGTTTGCCTTGATAACGAGGCTTATATGAATACAGGCATTCAAAGGTCGAGTGCCACTCCATACGGTGCTTCAACTACCACCCAACCGGCGGGCAAAGCCAGTTTTGGACAAAGCACATGGAAGAAAAATATGCCAGCTATCGCTGTAGCTCATGATATTGCCTACGTAGCTACTGCTTCTGCAAGTTATCCCTTCGATCTTATGAACAAGGTAAAAAAGGCAATAGCAGTAGAGGGCCCAAGTTACCTTCACATATTTGCTGTTTGCCCTACAGGCTGGCGAATTCCTACCGATATGACCATAAGGGTGGGCAGGCTGGCAGTAGAAACAGGTGTTTTTCCCCTTTATGAAGTGGAGAATGGAAAATATAGCTTGAATTATGATCCACCGCAGCTGCGTCCTGTTATAGATTATCTGAAACCCCAGGGGAGATTCAGACATCTTACACCAGAGATGGTGGATAAAATACAACAGCGAGTAAACAAGGAGTATGCCAGAATTAAGGAGAAAGCTGCTCAATGACCAGAGAAAAAACAGGCGCTGATCGTAGTGAAATTAAGGATAAGCAGGAAGTTGCTGCCATTATTGATAAATACAAGGCTGAAGAAGGCCAATTGATTGCTATATTGCAAGATATCCAGTCCAGCTTTTATTATTTGCCCAAGGAAGCTTTAGTGCAAGTAAGTGAGGCTGTAAATGTTCCGTTAAGCAGGGTATATAGCGTAGCTACTTTCTTCAAAGCTTTCAGCCTTGAACCTAAAGGCAGGCATACAGTTAGTGTTTGTCTGGGAACTGCCTGTCATGTTAGAGGTGCACCTAAAGTGTTGGAGCAAATTGAACGAGAATTAAAAATTAACGCAGGGGAAACAACGAGCGACTTTAAGTTCACATTGGAAACGGTGAATTGCATGGGGTGTTGTGCCCTGGGTCCAGTAGTGAGGATTAATGGCAAATACTTTGGGCAAATAAACACCGGTCAAATTGCCTCGATATTAAGTAAATATGGATAATTATAGGAGTCTGTTAGTGAGCAGAATTAACTCTTTACATGACCTGGAAAATCTAAGAAGTAAGATACAGGGGAACGAAGGAGAGAGAAGCAAGCCACTCATTACCATATGCAATGGCACAGGGTGTCATGCCAGTGGATGTGTAGAGGTTACGGAGGCTATTAGGCAGGAGATAGCAACTCAGAATCTCACCGATAAAATTAACATAAAAACTACAGGGTGCCATGGTTTCTGCGAAAGAGGGCCGATTGTTATCATCCAGCCCGGCGATATCTTTTACCAAAAGGTAGAGGTAAAAGATATACCTCAAATTATAAAGCATACTGTCATTGATGGCAGAATTATTGATAGATTGTTGTATGTTGACCCTGCCAGCGGAAGAAAATACATCCATCCTGCAGAGATACCTTTTTATAAAAGACAGAAAAGAATCATCTTCGGCAATAACGGCGAAATTGACCCCAGGAATATTGAGGATTATATTGTTTTAGGTGGCTATTCGGCTTTAGCTAAGGTGCTCTCTTATTGGACTCCACAACAGACGATAGAGGAGATTAGACGTTCAGGTTTGAGAGGACGTGGTGGTGGAGGGTTTTCTACGGGACAGAAATGGCAATCCTGTCACGATGCTCCAGGAGAACCCAAGTATGTCATAGCTAATTGTGATGAAGGTGATCCAGGAGTTTACTCTAACAGAAGCTTACTTGAAGGTAATCCGCATAGTGTTCTTGAAGGGCTAATAATATGTGCTCATGCTATTGGCTCTCATGAAGGCTATATTTATGTGCGCAACGAATACCCCTTAGCAGTGGAAAATGCCACGATAGCTATCGAGCAAGCAAGACAGCTAGGTCTTTTGGGTGAAAATATCCTTGGCTCTGGCTTTGACTTCATTGTCCACATTAACAGGGGTGGTGGTGCCTTTGTTTGCGGCGAATCAACCGCCTTAATGGCTTCTCTGGAAGGCAAAACAGGAGAACCCAGAGCTAAATATACCCACACGGCGGAAAAAGGCTTGTGGGATAAACCCAGTAACTTAAATAATGTGGAAACTCTGGCAAATGTGCCTTTAATAATTAATAAAGGGGCTGATTGGTTTAACACTATAGGCACTGAAGGAAGTAAAGGAACAAAAATTTTCTCGCTGGTAGGAAAGGTAAACAACACAGGACTGGTAGAGATACCTATGGGAATGACATTGCGGCAAGTTATCTATGATATTGGGGGAGGCATAAAAGATGGGAAGAAATTCAAAGGTGTACAGACTGGAGGCCCCTCTGGTGGTGTTATTCCTGAAAGCATGCTTGATATGCCTGTGGATTTTGATGAACTGAGCAAGGCAGGCTCAATGATGGGTTCAGGTGGCATGATTGTTATGGATGAAGATACCTGCATGGTGGATACCGCTAAATATTTTCTCACTTTTCTTGAGGAGGAATCATGTGGTAAATGTGTACCATGTCGTGAGGGCATAAAAAGAATGCGCCAGATATTGAATAACATCACTGAAGGTAAAGGGGAACAGGGAGATATTGAACTTCTGCAACGTTTATCTGCTACCTTGCAGGATTGCTCATTATGCGCTTTGGGTAAAACTGCTCCTAATCCTGTGCTTTCCACCATTCGTTATTTTAGAGATGAATATGAAGCACACATCAAAGAGAAGAAATGCCCTGCCGGTGTGTGTAAAACCTTGATTCAATATTACATAAAAGAGGATAAATGCCCAGGATGTCGACTTTGTGAAAAAGCTTGCCCTGTAGAAGCCATAACTTTCACGGGTAAGAAAAAACCAGTAGCATTGGACCAGAGCAAATGTATCAAGTGTGGTATCTGTAAAGATGTTTGTAAATTGGGAGCTGTGGGCATAAGGTAAATCAACAATGATAACACTCAATATTGACGGAAAGAAGATAGAAGCAGAAGAAGGGCAAACGATACTTGAAGTAGCCAGAGACAATGGTATTAATATACCTACCCTCTGCTATCATGAAAACCTAGCTCCTTATGGAGCTTGTCGTCTCTGTATGGTGGAAATATTCAAAAATGGCCGTTCCCGCTTAGTAGCTTCATGTCTTTACCCAATAGAGGAAGGACTTAAAGTAAAAACTAATTCATCTCGCGTTATAAGCAATCGTGAGATGATAATGGAATTGCTCCTGGCTCGCTGCTCTCAAAACAAGGTGATAAAGGAATTGGCTTCCAGTATGGGCATTGAGCAAACACCATTTGACCCTGAATACCTGGAGGATAAAAATTGCATTCTTTGCGGTTTATGTGTTAGAGCTTGTGAACAAGTTGTAGGGAGAAGTGCTATCAGCTTGGTTAATCGTGGAGTGAAGAGACAGGTAGCACCACCATTTTTTGAACCTTCTTCAGCTTGTATAGGTTGTGGCTCTTGTGCTTATGTTTGCCCTACTGGGGCTATAAAAATAGAGGATAAGGGAGATATCAGAACCCTCCACTCTCGCAATTGGAAAAAAGAATTCAAGATGAAGAAATGTAAAATATGCGGTAACTACTGGGCTCCTGAAGAGCAGGTGGAGTATATGCGCGAGAAAGCTGGTCTACCATCAGATTTCTTTGATGTTTGCCCCGATTGCAGATAAAACATTTCTTGACCCTGTCAAGCTACTGGGTTATATTCTTGTTATAAAATAAGTTCCCTCACGAAAGGGGGTTTTGTCGGGGTGTAGCGCAGTGGGTAGCGCGCATGGTTTGGGACCATGAGGTCGGAGGTTCGAATCCTCTCACCCCGACCATACATGTAGGGTATAGCTCTAGGGATTCCCTGCGAACGGGCATGGAATCTCTAGGAGTGTGTCTGAGTAACAGCCAATCATAGTTAGTTGGCAACTATAAAGCC
>JAGGZD010000057.1 GCA_021162245.1 Dehalococcoidia bacterium
AATGGCTTGTTGAGTATAACTTCAACCGCCCTCATCAGTCTCTTGTCTATCTTACCCCTGTGGAGTATATTGAAAAGGAACTTGCTAAAACCCATAGTTCAGTGTTACCTATGTGGTCAGCCAGCATAATATCTACACCAACGTTGAGAAATAAGTTATAATGGATATATGCCATTGCGGGCGGAGCGAAGTAGCCTTAACCATGTTTCCTGGAGGCCGTACTGATGGGTGGAGAAAGCATTAAAAGGCATTTCTCCCAGCAAATTATAACGCTCATAGCTCTGCTCGTCATAGCTGGAATCTCCCTGTATATACGTATCGCCCTGCCCTATGACCGGATTTTCGTCAATGGCACAGTGTGGTTCGGGGGAACTGATGCCTGGTACCATATGAGGTTGGTGGATAACCTTGTTCAAAATTTCCCTCACCATATCTCCTTTGACCCTTATACCTTCTTCCCTCACGGCTTTAGAATTACCTGGCCCCCTTTCTTTGACTGGCTCATCGCTGGCATTGCCAGATTTGTTAGCATGGGCTTACCGTCACAACACACCGTGGATGTCGTTGGCGCTTACCTGCCGCCCATTCTGGGCACTCTAATCATTATCCCCATCTATTTCATTGGCAAGGAGCTCTTCAACCGTTGGACAGGACTACTGGCGGCTGCACTGGTTATTATACTACCAGGTGAATTTTTAAGCCGCTCCCTCCTTGGCTTCACCGACCACCACGTGGCTGAAAGTTTGTTCAGCACTGTAACCATACTGTTTTTAATACTGGCGGTTAAGAGAGCCAGGGAAAGAGGGCTATTATTTGGCCATCTGATAAACAGAAACTGGGCAATTATTACCAGGCCCCTTGTCTATACCCTGTTGGCTGGCATTTTCCTGGGCATTTACCTTCTCACCTGGATGGGCGGCCTAATGCTTCTGTTTATTATATTCGCATGGCTGGTAATTCAATTCATCATAGAGCACCTGAGAGGCAAATCAATTGACTACCTGTGTATTATTGGCACGCTATCTTTCCTCATTGCCAGCATAATATTTCTTCCTTTTTCATATGCGACAAGGCTATCTAATATTCAGCGCGCATCTCTGGCAATTGCCATAATCACACCACTGGGGCTAGGTGGTATTTCCTATCTAACCAGAAGCAAAGCCATAAGGCCCAAATATTACCTTCCGGCAATATTCGGGTTCGCTGGAATCGCCATTGCCATTTTCCACACCATCAATCCCCATTTACTTCACTCAATGCTCAATAAATTCGGCATCTTCAGCACTGGCCACGCTGGTATGACCATCGTGGAAGCTAATCCGCTTCTTTTTCCTCAAGGCGTTTTCTCATGGGAAGTAGCCTGGCTTTATTTCGCTACCACTTTCTTTATCTCTTTCATTTCAATCGGCTGGCTCATCTACCGCAGTATCAAGGAAGAAAGCGCCGATAAGACGCTATTCTTGCTATGGAGTATAGTGATGCTGGCTGCGGTACTGGCAAAACGCCGCTTCAGTTATTACTACGCCATAAATACTGCCCTGCTTACGGGCTATTTGTGCTGGAGAATCCTGGATTTCGCCGGCCTGAGAGAGCTGGCAACTAAGCCCAGAGAAACAGTCAAAAAATATATAAAGAAGACGGAAAAGAGAAGAAGGGGGAAAGCAAAAATCAAGGTGCGGGGGAGACAAAAAGCATTTCTGCAGACCAGAGCTGCCTGGATAAAGGTGATTGCCGCTGGAGTAGTCATCTTCTTCCTGGTCTTCTTTCCCTGTATTGGACTTCCTGGCATTAAGCCATATGCAATGGTTTTTGGGCGCCCTGTTGATTTGTTGGGACATCCGATCGAACTAAGAATTAAATTAACGCAACCGCTTGCCAAGAAAGCTAATTTCATCAACCATGCCTGGTATGACTCTCTTCTATGGCTTAGAGACAACTCCCCCGAGCCATTTGGCAACCCGGATTATTATTATGAATTATACGAGACTCCACCCAAGCAACAAGAATATGAATATCCCGAATCCGCTTATAGCATTATGTCATGGTGGGATTATGGTCACTGGATAACACGCATTGCTCACCGCATACCCATTTGCAACCCATTTCAAAAAGGTGTCGAATCAGCAGCCAATTACTTCATTGCTCAAGATGAAGGCTCAGCCAATAACATGTTGGAAGAGCTGGATTCAAGATATGTGATAATTAATCATTCCTTGCCAACCAGTAAATTTTACGCCCTGCCAACATGGGCTGGTAAGAACCCCAACGAGTTCTATGGAACTTACTATGTCCCTCAAAAAGGGGGGAAATTAAAGGCGGTAACTTTCTTCTATCCCAGCTACTATCAATCAACTGTTGTCAGGCTGTACAACTTTGATGGCGAGGCTACAACTCCCCGGGATTCCACAATAATAATCTCATACATGGAGAAAGTGAATCCTGTCGGAAAGCTCTACAGAGAGATTACCGGTGTCCAGGAATTCTCCAGCTATGAAGAGGCTGAGGCATATATTTCGAAACAGGAACTAGGAAAATATGTGCTGGGAAACTACGACGCTTTCGCTACTCCTGTACCATTGGAAAAGATGGAGCACTACCAACTCGTTCATACTTCAGCACAGAAATCGCAGGGCAAGCCAGAGGTAAAGATATTTGAGTACACTAAAAACTGAACAGCTCCTAAATAGGTAGGGTATAGCATCTACCCCAGTCGCCACTTGCTATATCCCACCTCAAACATAATATTCCCCACCATCCACCAGTATTGCCAGCAGGATAAGAGAGGCAACTTGGACAGTTTCATCGCTTGTCTGGCAAGCTTGGTCGAAATCCATAACTACCCCTTGCCTAACCCTTAATCCGTGAGTGATAGATATATAGCAAAGCTAAGGGGCATGTGATAAATTGTCACCTAAAAGGGGAAAGGCATGAAAAAGAGAAGTACATTAGGGGTTACACTCACTGGAGGGCTTGAGGAGGAAGTAACGCCATGGGCGGGAGCAGCATTATTGGTAGAGCTATACAGGAAAGTGGGGATAGGGGCAGCAGTGGAGCAATCACTGCCCAGGAAGAGATCTCCGAAGGGATTGAG
>JAGGZD010000075.1 GCA_021162245.1 Dehalococcoidia bacterium
GCTGACGGGCAAAGGCGAGTAGCCTGCTTACGATACTGGCCACACGTTGGCTCCCCTCAGCGATAATTCCCAGTTGCTCCTTAATATCTTCAGGCATATCCTCCCTCTGTGCCAGCAACTGGGAGAAGCCGATAACGCCGGTAAGGGGGTTGTTTATCTCGTGGGCAATGCCGGATGCCATCTCGCCGACTGAAGCTAGTCGGCTGGCAAGCTGAGCTTTCTGCTCCAGCTCTTTTTTTTCTTTCTCCATCCTCTTGCGCTCGGTGATGTCACGCGCAATGCCAAAGGAGCTTACCAGCTTGCCATCCACTATGTTGCCCACCCCCGACTCCTCAAAATAACGTATATTTCCCTCCGAGTCCTTGCCTCTGTACACACACCTGTCGAGTTTATAGTGGCTTCTCACTATTTCCATGTTAAGATGCAAAAGACCTTCAGCGTAGTCTAATTCTGACCAGCGTTTCCCTGTCAATTGAGAACCCTTATCGAAGCCATACATCTTCGCCAGGACGTCATTTGCCTCGACTATAACTTCCCGCTCGCCAATCAGCCGTACGACTTCCGCCTCCGGCAGGGTGATATCGATCGGCTCCTCGAATACGCTGAGCCATATCCCATCGAGAGAATTGGCCAACAGAAAACGATACCTCTCTACTGATTCCCTCAGTTTCTCCTCCGCTCGCTTGCGCTGGGTGATGTCTTCACCTGAAAACAAAATTCCGGATATCTCACCACCTGGGTTTCTAATCACTGTATTGTGAAACGCAATTATTTTCTCCTCTCCATCCCTGGTTAATAATGTATTCTCGTAGTGTTTAACTGGCTCAATATCTCCAGCCATTAGTTTGCCAAAGATACTCCTTATTTCATCTCTTATTCTTTGGGGAACTAAGGTGTCAAACCAGTTCCGACCGATAAGTTCCTCCGCTTTGTAACCCAGGATTTCACAGCCTTTTTTGTTAATCAGGCTTATGTTTTCATCAGCATCTATTGTGCCCAGCATGACCCCTGCTATGTTGAGATATGCTTCGGCCCTCTCTTTTTCTCTTCTTATCTCCTCCTCCACTCGCTTGCGCTCGGTGATGTCCAAGAATGTGGCGATGCTCTGTTTTGTTCCCGGGATAATATCTATTGTCAGTAATATGTGTTTTATATTTCCTTCCCTGTCAACAAAGCGGAACTCATATTGACTAAATGTTTCTTCTCCTGGTTCTCTTTTCCTGCGGTGGGCTTCTTTCATTCTTTCCAGGTCTTCAGGATGAACCAATTCTGTCCAGCTTTTCTTACCTTCGATTTCTTTTCTGGAATAGCCGCTCTGTAGCTCAAACTGATGGTTGACCAGGGAGATTGTAGTATCCTCTTCGATAACTGCCATGGCGGTTCCCGTATGTTCAAATGTGGTTTTGTATTTTTCCTCGCTGTCTCGCAGCGACTTCTCTGCTTCCTCTCTCTTCAGGCGGTCGTTATACTTGCGCACTACCTGTGGGAGCACGATTGGCAACAGGTTCAAATATTGGTGGGTGGGATCCTTGATGATGTAGTCGTCTATGCCAGCCTTGAGTGCCTCAACGGCAAAGTGCTCTGAGCCCCTTCCTGTCAGAATTACTGCTGGCAAGCGAATATTTTCATTGAGCATTTCCCTGTACAGATCCAGCCCAGACATGCCGGGCAATATATAATCGATGACCACTATGTGGAACGACGCAGCGTCGGAGCGGAGTCGTTCCAGTGCATCCTCGGCGCGTGCATAGTCCGTAATTTCGCAGGGGACATCGCTTTTCTGGAAAGCTCGCCGGAAGGCAAGCCTGTCATGCTCGTTGTCTTCAACCAGCATGATGCGAAGGGCTGATGGTGTCTTTTCCATGCTCATGATACCTCTGGAAGCTCGACCAGTTGCCAGAAAAGGTTGATAGCTTTTACAGCCATGCAGAAGTTCTCGAATTCCACCAGGTTCAGGTTATCGGCGTTGCCAGTATGGGTAGATGAATCTTCCATTGTTTGCATGTGAGTCCCTCGGTCAATAATCAACCTTAGAAATCAACGTTATCATGTCCAGTCTTTTATTGTCAAAATTATGGCATTTCACCCCCGCCTGAGGTGTTATGGTGGAGAGCGATTGTGGGAGGGGTATAAACCCCTCCCACGCTTGCATTCAGTTGAGCAGTTAATAGTTAATGGTTGATAGTTAAACTGCTAACTGGCTATTGGTGTGGGAGTTTATACTCCTCTGGCGGGTGTTGGATTGGGTGCTAATTCCTCTTCAGTAAGTATGGGCAGCTCTACAATGAATGTGGCTCCATGCCCCAGGGTGCTTTTAGCGTATATCCTGCCATTATGTTCGGTTATTATCCCATGGCAACGGCTCAGAGCGAGCCCTGCTCCTTTGCCTACCTGCCTTGTGGTGAAGAATGGGTCGAATATTCTGTCAATGTTCTCAGGTGCTATGCCCGGGCCGTCGTCTTTGAATGAAATGCGGATAGTGCCATCTATAGCCTCTGTTTTGACCTGCAATTTGCCTTTGCCGTGAGCTTTCTTCATCTCCGCCTCGGCGTTTGAGAGCAAGTCGAGAAATACATGCTGTAGTTGAGTGGCGTCAGCCATAGTCCATGGCAAATCAGGGGCGAGAGAGGTAATCACTTTTATCCTGGCTGCCTTTAATTTATGGGATTGCAACTTGAGAGCGACTTCTACAATGTCGTTGATGTTCACATATTCTCGCTGTGGTTTATTCTGGCGTGAGAAAGTAAGCAGGCTATCCACGATGGAGGCTACGCGTTGGCCGGCAATGCTAATTCGCCTGGCATAATTCCTCACATCCTCAGGTTCATTCTCCTCCTGAGCCAGAAGTTGGGAGAAACCGATAACGCCGGTGAGTGGGTTATTTATCTCGTGGGCAATGCCGGATGCCATGTCGCTGATGGTAGTCAGTCGGCTGGCCTGTTGAGCTTTCTGCTCCAGTTCTTTCCTCTTCTTGCGTTTGGTGATGTCGTTAATGATGGCAATGTATAAGGTACCCGTCGATGCCTCACAAATGGAGATTGAAACATCTGCTGGAAATTCGCTGCCGTCTTTCCTCAGCGCGGCTAGCTCAACGCTTTCCACCCTGGTATGCGACCTCGCTTTCAGAGCTGCTTGATATATAGCTTCCTGGTAAGCGCTGAAGCAGTGTTGCGGAATAATACTCTCAAATGCTTTCCCCTTTATCTTTTTAGCTGAATATCCGAGCATTGTCGCTGCCGCGGGGTTACACGAAATTATTTTCAACCCTGCGTCGCAGATAATAACGCCATAGCCCATTGCATAGAACACGTTGTGATACTGTTCTGCTAATTCATGCCGTTTTCGTTCTTGTTTACTGTGGTACAGGGCAACCTCGATAGTTGCAGCTAGCTCCTTGTCCTGAAATGGCTTTACAATATACCCCGATGGCTCAACACATCGCGCCCTGTTCACAAATGTATCATCTGCGTACGCCGTCAGGAATATGACTGGAATACCCAGTTTTGTTCTGATTATTTCCGAGGCATCGATGCCGTCTAATTTTCCCGGCATGACAATATCCATCAGGATTATGTCGGGGTTAAACTTGGTAGCCATAGCCACAGCTTCTTCACCTGAAGATGCGCTCCCGACAACGTCGTATCCCAAGTTGATGAGGCATTCCTCCAGGTACTTGGTTACGGAGGCTTCATCGTCCACTACCAGCACTCTACTCATGTTTCATATCTTCATCCTGCACCTTGAATTCTATGATCAATTACGTGCCATCATGCTTCCTCAGCTGAATTTGCCCATTCAGTTGTTTCTGCACCAGCTTCCCATACAATTCTAACCACAGTGAGTCGGTTTTGTAAAGGGTATTTTCGTCATTGATTCCTGTGCCATCGTTTTTAACGCCTGCAATAATCATGTCCTCATCGTGAGATATTTGGTTAGCGATGTGCTCTCTCTATCCAGTGCCGGTGGTGAAAAGTGGCGGGTGAACGAATCACTATGGGGCTCCTAGAGTTAGTCTCTGCTGGTAAGTGACGGCACGGCGGTCGTAAAGGGCCTGGATGGCGATGACACGGTATTTCCGGCTGGATATGCCGCATCTGTCATCGCTGACGGTGATGACATCGTATAATTCCTGGCCAATGTTAGGAGGAACGATTATCCTGCCTGTGTTGGCTTCCATGGCATGGCGTCTCAAGATGGCAACCGCTCTCTCCTGTGTTCTGGTGGTATTTACCAGGTTCGGGTCATAATCGCTGTGGAAGTTATCGATGGCCAGCGCCAGCAAATCCCAATCGAATGCCGATGACAGGAGCTTGTTGTTGGATCCGTCTCTGCCTATGGCCTGGATGCGTGATGCGGGAACGGCCTCTCCGTAGTTCCCCTTCAGGATGACGTGTGCCGTGCCGTATGTATAGGAGCTGGCTTCATCGCTCTCCAGGTCCTTGGGATAAGCTTTGTAGCCTTCGAAAACCAGCCCGTCCGGAATCATAGACAATAGCCTGCATATAACAGCGGCTCCCGATGTCCCCGGCTGGATAACGAAGTCGGGGTAGAGATTATCCAGGGGGTCGCTCCTGGGCTTGCCTGCGTTATAGTAATAAATGCCCCAGCGGCAGGTTAGAGCTGCCAGAATCTGCGATACGGTCTTGGGAGCTACGGCTGACTGATTCCAGCGTATCTGGTAGCGTGCACTCCATTTCCCCGCCAGGCTGAAGCCGTCCAGGCAGAACAGTTTGAAAGTTGATAGTTGGCGGTTGCTGGTGTATTCCCAGGCGTCTATCCAGTATCTTCCGAGCTCCTCTGCCTCGTTTCCTTCGCCTGTCTTGTAACCCAGTTTAAGGACTACTTCGCTTCGCTTGAAAAGGGAGGGTACAAGACCCTCCCCTACGCCTGAGTACTGGCCACTGGAGTTGTCGAGCTCGATGACGAGGGAGGGGGTAAACCCCTCCCCTACACGCTGAGTCAAAGAGATAATGTTGGCTGACAGGTTGGTGGGGTCTCCTGCTGCCCTGGGGGCTTGCCATACGCCGTCGGGGCGCTCGAGCCACCAGTAATAGGCAGTGCTACCGAAACGCAAGCCGTAGCCGCTCTCAATGTTCAAGAACGGTTTGGGCTCGGTGTAAGCCATCTCCTGGAATGACGAGCCTCTGACTGCGTGAGACAGGAGGGGGCGGTTATACGATGTGTCTCCGCTGAACTTCTCCACTGCTGCTATCTGCACCTGCTCATAATCTTCGGGTGAAGAAGGGATATGACAATCGGGGTACTCGAAAGTGACATCCTCTCCGTCCGGGGACGTAATGAAATACTCCCATGCCAGCCAGTTGTAGGCATTGCTGAGCTGGGTGCGATACAGGGCATAGAAATCGTAGGGGGTGTCGTCCTGCTTGCCCGCAAAGACGATAGCCATGTGGTCGGTCTCATAAGCGGCTCCGATGCCATAAGTATTAAGCAAGGGATGAGTGGCTGGCTCTGAGTGTGTATATTCGGTGGCTGCCTGGGTAGATGAATTGAGGACGATGGCGTTGAGCTCCGTGGCTTTGGCGCAAAAGCAAACCACGATATCGCCTGCTGCCCACCATGCGGCTGCCATGGAGAGAACGTCGGCATAAGTGGAGAGCTCGGCGTCCGTCCAGTCCACACCATAGTTATGGCTGTAATACTTCCTGATGGTGTTATCGCCCTTGCGATAGAAGATATAGATTTTCGCACCTGAAGCCGCTATGGCGCATGGGCCATGACAGTTGTCGGTGATGAGCGTCCACTGTGTATAGTCTGAGCCAGCGTCGGGGCTGGCTATCTTCTGCCGATAGAGAAGGTTGTCTGGTGTTGCGGCTCTCCACCCTGCTACCAGGTCGGGGTATCCATCCAGGTTGGACATATCTGGTGCGGGGTCTTCGAAAGAGTATCCTGCGTAAGCCTGGACTTTGTATCTCTTTACCTTGCCTGCCGATGTATAGCGGCATGTGATTTTGGCATCGCTGATAAAAGCCAGCCAGTAATCCGTGCCCGATGTAAGGCTGGTATCGGGAAAGGTGATAGTATTCCAGCCAGCGGTGACAGCCTGGCCTGTATTAAGGGCGTTTAGCAGCGTGCCTGGCTCGCCGGCATCATCGGCGTAAACCGCCAGCTTAAGGTTGCCAGGGCCGTCGACTTTAACTCGGAACTGGTCCATAACTCCCGTTACGGAGGCGGTGAACTTATCCGCCCAGATGTAGCCCGTATCCACTGTGCCGTCGGAGGCATGGTCATCCTCTCCTATCATCTTGCCCTCCGCCCAGCCGGTATCGGCCCTGACGCGGTGCATGGCTCCCTGTCCGTCGAAGGCGATGCCGTGATGGTTGTCCGGCTCTGCGCCTTCATACAGGCGCGTCCAGTGCAGGCGTTTAATGCCCTGCTCATAATCGTAAACCTTAGCCTCCACATAAGGCAGGCGGTCGGCTTTCTTCTGAGCGGCAAGCAAAGTTGCTGTCAGGCTTTTCAAAGCTTAACTCCTGCCACTACATATTGTGGTCTGGTCTGCAGGATCATAAAACCCTCCCCTACTTTCCCTACATGTTGGCAGTTAACAGTTAGCAGTTGGCAGCTTAACTATCAACTAGCAATTGATTAATAGTATTAGTCCTTGCCGTGGTGTTGCTTGATATGATTGACTGTCATTTCACCAAACCAGAATACAACCACTGTCCCTGCCAGGGCGATAAACCATTGCGGAGCATCGATTTTGTCCACCACCACCTGGGCGATGGTAGATGCAAAAATGATGGTGACAACAGGCCTGGTAGCTTTCCTGAAGATTTCTCCGATATCCATAGTTACCTTCTACTTCTCTTGCTTATTATTAGTATATCAGATGCCTATTAATCTATCAACTATATTTAGCTGAACAATGGAGAGTGTAAATTCGTTATGCAAGCTTGATAAAGGAAAGATATAGAACTGTGTTAGCTCTATATCTCGATGATGGGTGCCTGGTTCGGGGTTGTTACAGTTCGTCTATAATTCTATCGTATTCCTCTATGCTGATGCCCAGGTTGCGCACGATTTTGCGCAGCAATGGGCGAACTATGACCTATGCACCGTGGTCAGGAATGACAATCACATGTCCCTGAGAATTCTTGAAGGTGTTATGGCTACCCTGGCAACGCTGCCATTCAAAACCTGCCTTTTCAACTACCTTCTTTAATTGTCTGTATGTAAGTAGGCGCAGCTTTGTCAAGCTGCTACCTCAACTCGCCAGGTGCCAACGAAATCTGGCAGTGGCTCTTCTGGTAATGCTGTTTTCAGGTATGCAGAGATAGCTTCTCGCATATTATTCTCAAGCGATGGGAGGTCCGGCGCCTGGGAATAGCAACCGGGAAGCTCGGCTACCTCGCCTACCAGCCAACTACTTTCCGGGTCTCGCTCCACTATTATCGTGTAGGAATGTTTCATGCGATTCTCCTCGCTGCAATTATAGCACAGACAGTGCATATGCAAGGCTATCTGCAGTGCGTGCTACTGAAATGCGACCTCTTGATGTGGAGAGCATGTAGGAGGGAGGGCATAAAACCCTCCCCTACAACGCAAATGCATAACCGGGCAAAATAGTGGCGGGATTTATCCCCGCCAGAGGGGTAGTGGTGCAGGGGAGGAAGTTATTGTGGAAAACTTGGTCAAATGTAGTATAATTTTGGTAATAGGAGTTAAGATGATGGCACAAACTTTGACGGCAGTTATACACAGAGAAGAGGATTTATATGTAGCGGAGTGCCCTGAAGTTGGAACAGCCAGCCAGGGATACAATATCGAGGAGGCTATTGGCAATCTAAAAGAGGCTACAGAGTTGTACCTGGAAGAGTTTCCATTATCTGGAGTCAGCCATCCCTTAATAACCACGTTTGAGGCAACATGTGTCTAGATTGCGGCGGGTGTCAGGGCAAGAAGCTATTAAAGCATTGGGGAAGGTGGGTTTTGTGCAAATGCGACAACGGGGCAGCCACGTTGTGTTAAAAAAGTAACATCGAAAGGTGATGTGGGTTGTGTTGTGCCGTTATACAGGGAGTTAGCAGTTGGTACGTTACGCAGTATTTTGAGGCAAGCCAGAATTACACCTGAAGAATTCATGGGAAATTTGTAATGTTGGTTATGCTGTGAGGGTATATACCCCCCCCCC
>JAGGZD010000131.1 GCA_021162245.1 Dehalococcoidia bacterium
ATTCATGACTAATGCTCCTCCTTCCATTTAGACACCTCCCTGCAAGATGCCTATTTTCTACTATTTTTCTCCGAAAGAGGACATTTCTATCGAGCTATCTAGAGGACATTATCATAGAGTTTCAACATACTTGGTGAAAATCACATTTTTTTGACATGCTTTGCTTAACCATCGCCCTCAGTTCTTCATCTGGTACTTTGGGGAAATTTCTCCTGCAGGGCGAATTTAAATATGATTATCTTAACGGCAGATATGAAAAACAAAATACATGGTTGACAGCAAATGTACTCCCATTTTAATCTAAATTTACATCGTTTAAATCTGAATCTATTGGGTCTGGAAATCCATTGTATTAATAGTGATTTAGGAGGGTTGGCCTTTCTAGCCATCTGCGGTGTTGGAAACAGCAGTGCTTGTTGTATTATGATTAGCAAATAATTATGTTTCGCAAATCAAAGAACCGCATTTTCTATGGATGGGTCATAGTTGCAGGAGCTTCTGGCATCGTATCGTTGATATGGGGTTGTGATAGCACCTATGCTATCTTTTTACCCGAATTGGCCACTGGTTTAGGTTTGACAAACACTGTCGTTTCCGGGGCGTATTCAGTGGGGTGGATTGTGGCTCAGGGCCTTGGAATTCTAGCAGGAAGAGCCAATGATAAATATGGCCCTCGCCTCGTTATCATGTTTTCCGTTGCTGTCACCAGCCTCGGCTTTGGGTTACTATATTCGGTGAAGAATCCCTGGCAACTGTATCTGTATTATGGTCTTATCGCGAATATTGGCATGGGTTTTCTGGGAGTCCCGGTGATGTCAACAGTTTCGCACTGGTTTGTAGAGAAAAGAGGAATGGCATTGGGAATCACGCAGGCGGGCATTGGTTTAGGGGCATTTATAATGCCTCCCCTTGTTCAGACATTAATCATTCGTTTTGGATGGCGGATATCCTACTTGATTATTGCAGGGGTTATTTTGGGTGTAGGGCTGCCTGTTTCCAGATTGATGCGACTTGACCCGGCAGAGAAAGGGCTTTATCCAGATGGTGCTGAAGCTGAAATAGCGAACGCACAAGGCGAAGCGTCTGCAACTAACTCCGAAGGGTTTTCTTTCAGGCAGGCATTGAGAACAACTCAATTGTGGCAGCTGTTCGCGATTTACACCATTTCGTCTCTGCGTATAGGGGTAGCAGTACACCTGAAAGCGTATATGGTCAGTTTTGATATTCCGGAAATGACTGCTGCCATGATCATAGGCATTCGCAGTGGAGCTCGAATGATAGGCACGCTTATCATCAGCAAACTTTCTGATAGAATTGGAAGAAGACGACCGCTGACCGTCGGTTTTGCTGTATTGGCAGCTATGTCAGTGTGGCTTATTTTCATAAGAGAGCCGTGGCAGTTCTGCACGTATTCCATAACTAGTGGTTTATGTGAAGCAAGCTCCGTCCTATTGATGGCGATGGTGGCTGATTGGTTTGGGATGAAAGCAAATGGAAGTATTCTCGGTTTGCTGTATACTGCGACGGGAATAGGAGCCGCAACTGCGCCGTTATTCGTAGGGTACTTAGTAGATACTAGAGGCGATTACCAGTTTGCTCTTACTGTATTGGCCGTCGCGGCTTTGGCACCTGTGCTATTATCGTTTGCTCTCAAGCGTCCTGGAAAGGACGACTGCACTACCGAGAATGAGTTGTCAAGAAGCCACTAATATTGGTTGCTGTGGAGTTTTAGCGGGCCAGGATTGATATAAGAGAGGAAGACACCTCAGGATACTAAATGGTCTCTTGGAAAACTAATTTATGGTTTTTGGGGAGTCCCTCCATGCGAAAGTGGGATGAAGTTGGAAAATAACTCAAGGAGAATTTTGGGAATTGGGAGAAATCGGCTTTTGGTTTTGCGACCTTGATAGAATGTCGGGGTGAGAGGATTTGAACCTCCGACCACCTGAACCCCATTCAGGTGCGCTACCAGGCTGCGCTACACCCCGTTGCTCAATACCCTATATAATATGCTATCATAGTGGGGTTGCCAAGGCAACGAGATTATTAAATGTACAGGTTTGTGATCTTTGGGCAAGAAGAATAAGAAAGTTGAACCTCAGCATATCCCTAGCAAGCGCCAGCTTTCCAAGTGGCAACGCCAGGCGAAGATACGGAAATTTATATTAATAGGCACGGCTGTTTTCCTGGCTGGTATCACAGGTTATATAAGCCACGGATATTACAACGACAACATAAAGCCTCTCAAGCAAACTGTAATCGAGGTAAACGATGCTTCGTTCACTATGGAATACTACGTGAACACCCTTGAAATCTATATCAGGAATAGTCAACCAGACCAGGTTTATTATATGGCTAACATGGCAGCCAATCAGATTATCCAGGATGAATTGATCAGGCAGGGGGCGAGCGCCCTGGGGATAGAGATTAGCCAGCAGGAGGTAGCTGAACGAATAAAAGAAAACAACTTGCCCGATGAAGATGTATATCAAGATATGGTGACTACCAGCTTGCTAAGAGAGAATCTGCAACAGTATTTTGCTTCGCAACTACCTGATAAAATGGAACAGGCGCATGCTCAAGTGATGCTTGTAGAGAGCCAGAAGGTAGCCGATGATGTAATATCTAAAATCGAAAGCGGAGGCAACTTCACCGCATTGCTTGATGAATTCTCATGCTACCACATAACTGAAGGTGATTTGGGATGGTTGCCTCAAGAATTCATGCCTAGTTCTCTTATCGGAGATGCTGTATTTAGCACAGACTCTGGCAAAGTAAGCAAAATCGAGGATGGACCAATAATGAAAAACATCGGATATTGGCTCATAGAGATTACCGATAAAGATGAGAAGAAAGGTATAAAAGCCAGGGCAATGCTGTTAGGCAGTAAACAAGAGGCTGACGAAATCAAAGATCAATTAAACGATGACAATTTTGCTGAATTGTCCGATGAGCATTCGCAATATAACGGTGGAAAAGATGGTGGCGAGCTTGGCTGGCTAAAACAAGGAGATATGAATAGCGAGGCTTTTGACGAAGTGGCTTTTAATCTTCCACTAGCTGAGATAAGCGAGCCAGTTAAGGATACATCAGCTCAGACCAGTGGTGGTTACTGGATAATCAACGTCCTGGAAAAGGGCGAGCACGATATTGAGGACATTGAGGAAAGGGTGATAAATAATGAGTTTTTGGAGTGGTTTACAGAGCAAGAGGAAATTAGTACCATAAACAATTACCTTGGTGAGGATGAGAAACTCTGGGCTATAAGCAAAATCACTAAGGTCGCATCAGGATGAAGAATATTAACATCGGTTTGTTGGGATTGGGAACTATAGGCACTGGCGTGGCTGAGGTATTGCTCAGCAAAGCCGGCAAGTTGACAGGGCAGATAGGAATCCCACTAACTTTGCAAAGAATACTGGTGCGCGATGCAAATAAACAGCGCTCAATAGAACTAGAACCTCATATACTAACCAACCATGCTGAAGATGTTATCAACGATCCTGAGGTAAACATAATAATTGAGGTCATAGGGGGCGAGCACCCTGCATTAGAATATATAAAGCAAGCCATCCGCAATGGCAAACATGTGGTTACTGCTAATAAGGAAGTGATTGCCAAACATGGATATGAGCTATTATCTTTGGCCCGAAAACACGACGTGGGCCTTCGCTACGAGGCAAGCGTAGGTGGTGGCATACCGCTCATCTCACCTTTTCAGCAAGACCTGGCAGCCAATGATATCTCAGCCATTTATGCCATACTTAATGGCACTACCAACTACATTCTAACCCAGATGTCACAAGAGGGATTGGATTTTGCTTCAGCCTTAAAGCGAGCTCAGGAATTAGGTTATGCCGAAGCTAATCCAACAAATGACATTGAAGGTATAGACGCCGCTTACAAGCTGGCTATCCTGTCTGGTTTAGCTTTTCATACCAATGTAAACCCCGGAAATATATACCGCGAGGGAATCTCCCGCCTTCAAGCTAATGATTTCCGCTATGCTAAAGAGTTTGGCTATGCTATAAAGCTCCTGGCTATTGCCAAGAGAGATAGCGAAGCCATTGAATTACGTGCCCACCCCGTTTTTATTCCTGAAAACTCCCAATTAGCCAAAGTCGATGACGTTTATAATGCCATTCAGGTAGAAGGTAATTTGACAGGCAAGCTAATTTTTTACGGACAAGGGGCAGGAGCCCTGCCCACTTCCAGCGCAATCATGGCTGATGTATTAGCTATAGCCAGAAATATTTATCATGGAAGAAGCAACGCTTCTAAAATAGAATTGGAGCAAAAGCTGAAGATTAAGCCTATGGCTGACCTGAAGATACATTACTACTTCAGGCTGACTGTGATTGACCGCCCTGGCGTGCTGTCCAAAATCTCCACAGTTTTGGGCAATAATTCCATTGGCATTTCTTCGGTGATTCAAAAAGAGAGTAACTCAAAATCCCAGACTGCGGTGCTTGTTATCATGACTCATATAGCTGAAGAAAAAGCAGTGCAGAGAGCTCTACAGGAAATAAAGGGATTGAAGGTAGTGAAAGAAGTCAGCAACTTCATTAGAGTTGAAGAATGAAACGAGGTATTCTAAATAGATATCGTGATTTCCTTCCAGTCACCGCAAATACGCCTCTAATTACACTGGGTGAAGGAGATACACCTCTAATAAGGTCTCTATCCCTGGAAAAGGAACTTGGCTGTGGTGAACTCTACTTCAAGTTTGAAGGATGTAATCCCACAGGCTCGTTTAAAGATAGGGGAATGGTTGTAGCTGTAGCTAAAGCTGTGGAGAACAATAGCCGCAGTATTATTTGTGCTTCCACCGGTAATACCAGTGCTTCAGCGGCCGCTTACGGAGCTCGCTTCGGGCTCAAAACTATCGTTGTCATACCTCAAGGGAAAATAGCCATGGGAAAATTAGCCCAGGCTGTTGTCTATAATGCCCAGATTATAAGCATAAAGGGTAACTTCGACCAGGCACTCCAAATAGTGCGCAGTTTGACTGAAAAATATCCTGTCACTTTGGTCAACTCAATAAACCCCAATCGTATCGAAGGACAGAAAACAGCAGCTTTTGAAATTATAGATGAGCTGGGCAATGCTCCCGACTATCTCTTTATTCCCGTAGGCAATGCTGGCAATATCACTGCTTATTGGAAAGGGTTTGTAGAATATGCTCAAGCTGGTAAAGCGAGCCATAGCCCGAAGATGATAGGATTTCAAGCTGCTGGTGCTGCACCGATAGTGCAGGAAAAAATTATCGAACGACCGCAGACCATTGCTACAGCTATCCGCATTGGTAACCCTGCTAGCTGGCAGAGGGCAGTAGCAGCACGAGATGAATCGGAGGGCATTATCGATTGCGTTACTGACGATGAAATTATCAGCGCCTATAAATTAGCAGCAACTAGGGAAGGAATCTTCTGCGAACCAGCCTCTGCTGCTTCTCTGGCTGGGCTTATTAAGATGGCAGCAAAGGAAGATTTCTCCGATAAAAGAATAGTATGCATCTTTACTGGAACAGGGTTAAAAGACCCCGACATACCAGCCAAATTTGCTAAACCACCAGCAGAGCTTCCCGCTGACCTGGCTACTGTTGAGAAGGCTCTGTCTGGAGTAATTTCGTAAGACCCACGAGGAGATTTAAGAAATGGTAAACCAGGACAAAATCAAACTTGCTGCAGCTTCTATAATCGAAGCCATCGGTGAGAACCCTGACAGAGAAGGTTTCAAAGGCACGCCACAGCGTATTGCCGAAATGTATGCTGAGCTTTTCTCTGGTATGGATGCCAACGCAAAGGCTGAGCTAACGGTAGAATTTGACGAAAATCATCGAGAATTAATAATATTGAGAGATATCCCCTTTTACTCCATGTGCGAGCATCACTTGCTTCCATTCTACGGAGTGGCTCATGTAGGTTATATTCCTGGTAAAGATGGCAAGGTAGTAGGAATAAGCAAGTTAGCCAGGGTAGTGGAAATTTTCGCCAGACGCCCCCAGATTCAGGAAAGGATGACCAGGCAAATTGCTGATGCCATATTCGAAACTATTCAACCAGATGGTGTAGCCGTAGTTGTTCAGGCAGAACATCTATGCATGACTATGCGAGGAATAAAAAAACCAGGAGCAAATGCAATAACTTCAGCAATAAGAGGAAGTTTCCGCAGCAAAGCAGTTACGCGCTCTGAATTTCTATCCCTGATTCGGGGCAGGTAATTAGCTTTTTAGCCTTATTCGTGACGCAATGATTCAATAGGATCAAGACGCGCTGCCCTGACGGCAGGATAAAGCCCTGAGGCAAGCCCAACACAAATTGCTACTCCTACTGCCATAGCAACAACGTCTCCAGGGAGCATAGCAGGAAAAGGAAAACCCATATTCGCCAATACACCAATGCTGATTTTGATTGCACCCCATCCTAAAGCTACTCCTATAGCGCCACCGCAGAGACTTAACACAGCAGCTTCAGTGAGAAACTGGGTTAGGATATCGCGGCGCTTAGCTCCCACTGCTTTTCGAAGTCCAATTTCCCTGGTGCGCTCGGTTACGGAAACCAGCATGATGTTCATAATACCAATGCCACCAACAAGCAATGATATACCAGCTATAGCACCCATGATAAGTTCTCCTATTGCATACAATTGATCAGCAGTACGTTCTATATCGCCCATGCTGATTATGGTGAAATCATCTTCCTCATCTGGTCTAATATGATGGCGCTGCCGAAGTATCTCGCCAATTTCCCATTGTGCCGAGACAATAGCATCACTGTCTTTTGCTTGAACAGTGATGGCTTGAACAATATGGCCCGCGCTGCTTGCACGTTCAGATGATAAAATTGCCTGCGCTGTGGTCAAGGGAACCATTGCTGCCTGGTCTTCTGTGCCAAAAGCCTCTCCCTTTCCCTTCAGAACGCCAATGACTTCAAATTGACGCCCATTGATCCTCACGTTCTGACCCAGCGGTGACATTTGCCCAAAAAGGGTTTCAGCTAACTCATTCCCCAGAACAGCTACTCTGGCTTTTCCCTTGTAGTCTTGCTCAGTGATAAAACTGCCCTGATCCATCTCAAAGTTGCGTATATCCTGGTAATTAACCGTTACACCGAGAGTCAAGGCACCAACGTTTTCTCCGCCAGCTACTATACCAGTTGTGCTTTGCGATACAGGAGCTACCATCTCTACAGAAGGAGCATTGTCAGCAATGGCCTGGGCATCCTCCATAGTTAACGTTGTTGAGGAAGCAAATGGTCCTGCAACGCCATGTCCGCTACCTGGTGTGCCGGGGGTAACGAATATAATATTGGCACCCAGTGATTCGAAAGATTCTCTCACCATAGCCTGTTCTGATCTTATCAAGGATACCATAGAGATAACCGCAGCTACTCCAATCAAAACGCCCAGCATGGTTAGAATTGACCTCATCTTATGGCTGTATATAGTGTGTAAAGCAGTAGCGAGACAGTCCCAGAATTTCATTCTACCGCCTCAATTCGACCATCGCGAATGTGGATAGTGCGCTGGGTGTAGGCAGCAATATCTGGTTCATGTGTGACTAAAACAATAGTCATTCCTTGTTCATTGAGTTGCTTAAACAATAGCATAATTTCCTTACTTGTCTGTGTATCGAGATTGCCTGTGGGCTCATCAGCCAGAATAAGAGAGGGGTTATTTATCAATGCCCTGGCAATAGCCACTCTTTGTTGTTCTCCTCCTGCTAACTCACTTGGCTTATGTTTAGCTCGATGAGACAATCCAACAGATTCTAAAGCCTGCAGAGCCTTTTGCCTGCGGTTGCTACTTCCACTATAGATAAGCGGCAACTCCACGTTAGCCAGAGCCGTAGCTCCAGACAACAGGTTGAAGCTCTGAAAGACAAAACCTATCTTTTTATTCCTTATCTCAGCTAACTTATTATCATTAAGTCTGCCTACCTGCACTCCATCCAATCGATACTGTCCCGATGTAGGTTTATCAAGGCATCCGATGACATTCATCAATGTGGATTTACCCGAGCCCGAAGGCCCCATAATAGATAGCATCTCCCCATCCTCAATGCGGCAGTTTATTTCCCGCAGAGCAGGAATTTCTGTTTGACCTGCTCTATACACCTTTGTGATATTCTCAAGTTCAATCATTATTAGCCACCAAACATTCTAAAAGGCAATTGTGATTTAGGAAATACTACTATTTCACCCTCTTCCAACCCAGACAAAACCTCAGATTTTATACCATCGCTTGGCCCTAAACTAATCTCTCTTTGTTCAATTTGTCCATCTACGATAACCTCCACCAACGGCTTATCCCACGTACCTCGAATAGCCCGATTGGATATCAATAACACATCATCATGGCGTTCAATGATAATTTCTGCGGTGCCGCTCATGCCATCTCTAAGTTCAACGTCAGGATTTTCCATACTTATGATGGTTTTGTAAGATACCACTCCAGATTGAACAGTACCTGTCGGGGACATAAAAGTCACCGTGCCTTTTACATTTTTGCCAGGCAAAGCATCCAGGGTAATGATTGCTTCTTGTCCCAATTCCACCTTGGAAATGTCTATTTCATCAATAGCTCCATTCATCTCTATATTCTTGGGGTCAACCATAGAAAGCACCTGTGCCGCAGCCGAGATACGCTCGCCCGCTTTCATATCAATGGCAGTCACTACACCATCAAAGGGAGCAATAATCATTGTCTTGTTTAACTCTTCCTTAGCTAAATCCAGATTTATTCTAGCCTCGTCCGTTTCCATCTCTATCAGTTTAATCGAAAAAGGTAATGCCCATCTCCTGGCTACTGATTTCTCTTGAGCTTTATGTAAACTTACCTCAATTTCGCCCAGCACATCCTGCGTCTCCTCAAATTCCCCCTCGCTTAGAAACTTTTTCGCTTCTTCCAGATTATCCTGAGCTGACTCAAGAGCCAACCACACTCCAGGCATGTCGGTAAGATAAGTGCTTAAATATCTGGGATAAATTGTTTGCATGAGCTTGTACTCAGCCATCTCATATTGAGCCTGCGCCATTTGCACATTTAGCTCCAGAGAATGATCATCCATCTTGGCTAATGTCTGGCCCTCTACTACATTGTCTCCTTCCTTAACCAGTATTTCTGCCACCACACCAGAGACGCCAAAGGATAAACTCGCCCTGTGCGGCATCTCCAGGTTACCGCTAACAGAAACACTCGTTATTAGATCACCCCGAACAACCTCAATGGTCTCCTGGGTTTCGTCATTTGAACTGGCACAGCCAGCACAAATTGCAACTATCAATAAGATTGTTGTCACCAAAGTTAACCATTTTCTCATTTTTAATCAGCCTCCATTTCGGTAAAGAAGTAAACGCCTGCTCCTGCTAAAACTATTGACCTAATTGCCTTCGTCGTCTATATCGGCTTCCTTATTTTCTCTCAGCAGCCTGGAAAATTCATCCAGATGATGGCTCATAGTATTAAGTAATTCTTCCACGTCCTCGGTTTTAACAAGGACAAGTCCCTTGCCATGAAACTGGCCGAAAGCTAAGAGCTTGGTGCCCATATTTATGCCTAAATCTTTTCGAGCTTCGGCTGGAACCACCATCTGCCCTCGAGGACCAACTACAGTAGAGCCAAAACATTTACCCACCACATGTTTACTTTCTTGTTTCATTAATCCTCCTGAGATATCTTTGGGTGCGAATTATATGATTTCTCTTATTTATTTGTCAAATAGGAAGCAAAAAGTAATCAACTACGTATCTGCGGGGAGCAAGCACCTGTTTCAGTGAGGCCTATGCCAGCAGTTGCGATTTGCTTCCCCTGAAAGCTACGAATACACCGGACAGTATCAGAATACCTCCCCCAATTTGAGTAAATGTAGGTGATTCGTTCAATATCACAAAAGCTAGCGCTGTTGCTCCCACTGGCTCCCCCAGTACAGCGGTAGCGACCAGGGCAGCAGGTAGAAAACCCAACGCCCAGTTAATAGACAAATGTCCAAGAATTTGAGGCAGCAACGCCAGGAGAACAAACATCAGGTAAGTAGTTGTAGAATAACCGAAAAGGCGATAATTTAAAGTAAATACAGCGAGCAATAAGAACAAAGCTGCTGAACTATAAACCAGGCAAGAGTAGCTTAGCAGGTCAGTACTTTGACGGAGCTTGCGCCCGATTAGCAAATAACCAACAACGCTCAGAGTTGCGAAAAAAGCCAGCATATCCCCCAGAAATGGTTTCGATCCACCCATCCAATCGCCATAGCCAATGAGTACAGCGCCAATCAGGCATATTACAATACCCAGAATGGCATACCTGTTCAATTTCTCGTGGAAGAGGAAATGCGAGGCTATAGCAACAAAAATTGGGCTACTGGTAACCAGAACTACCGAACTCGCCACTGTAGTATAGCTAAGCGAGCTTATCCAGAGAACGAAATGCAATGCCAGGAAAGCTCCTGAGCACAATGTCATGCTAAGGTTGTTTTTAGCCAGGCGACGTAATTCAGAGCCGGAGCGTATCCATGCAACAGGGCTAATGAGTAAGGCAGCGAGGGAGAGTCGATAAGCAGCGATAACCAGAGGAGGAGCATCCGCCATGCGGATAAAGATAGCGGCAAAAGA
Organism: Dehalococcoidia bacterium; assembly: GCA_021162245.1. Lineage (GTDB taxonomy): Bacteria > Chloroflexota > Dehalococcoidia > GIF9 > AB-539-J10 > JAGMDB01. The sequence continues at coordinate 10,611 of JAGGZD010000131.1, forward strand.
AAGAGAGACTACACCAAGCGCCAAAATTAGATAGGTCCTGATCATGATTGTTCTTATTTTGAGTGAATTATCATGGCGACGCAATCTTTTGCCGAGCTAATTCAATCACCCATAATCTGGAGTAGTATTTTACGCGACCTCGGGCGATTATCAAAATCGACAAAAATTATTTGTTGCCACGTGCCCAAAGCTAATTCTTTATCCACAACAGGTATAGTCAATGAAGCCCCAAGCATGGACGCACGTACATGAGAATGGCCATTTCCATCTCCCCATGCCTTATTGTGTTCATAGGGCATGTCTCGAGGCACTATCCTATCCCACATATCTCCGAAATCCTTGACGAGTCCCGGCTCATATTCAACAGTCGTTATACCTGCGGTCGAGCCGCATATAAACAGAGTTACTATACCATTGCTCACTTCTGACTCCTCCACTTCTCTTGTCACCTGAAGAGTTATGTCAAGAACATCGTAATTTCCCTTTGTTTGAAATGTAATGTTTTTAGTTGCTGTGGTCATATTTTTACTCCCTCCCACAGGATATCGTCCAGTTCAAACACCGGTCCATCAAGGCATACTTTCTTTAAGCCCTTCTTTGTATTTATACTGCATCCATAACAAGCCCCCACACCACAACCCATTCTTACTTCCAGGGAAATCTGGCATTTCTTCAGCTTGTATCCTTCTTCAGCTTTATCTTGAGTAAAAGTTTCCGACGGCACTAGCTCTTCCGAAGCACAGGGGGCAGGAGATTTAAAACGGCAAAGCAATTTCGCCATCCCTTTATACATACCGGATGGTCCACATGCGTACATCTGGTCAGTCCATTCCAGAAAATCAGGTAAAATATCGGTTATCAAGCCTTTCCCGTTGCCTCCACTGCCATCCTCCGTAACAGTGGTAACTTGAATCCCAGATGGCAATGGTGATAAGGAATATAGTTCGCTACTCGTACCTGCTCCATGAATTAACTTTACCGAGTGCTGCGATGAAGCATACTGTGCTAAAAAAACAAGTGGCGCGATGCCAATGCCACCAGCCAGCATCAGTAAATTCCTCGAATCCGATTCTACCTTGAATCCCTTACCCAGGGGACCAAGAACATTTAGCCTGTCACCCTCGCGGCGCTGCGATAGCCACAAGGTGCCTTTACCTGCTATCTTGAACAGAAGAGCAATTTGTCTCTTATTTACCTGGTGTATGCTAAGAGGGCGTCGCAATGTTAAGTCTCCACAACATAAGGTAACAAATTGTCCCGGTTGGGCAGTGGCAGCTATCTGAGATGCTTCAAGCCACATAAGGTTCACATGAGGCAGGATTTCTACATTAGAGATTACAGTGCACATGAATTCTTTCATAACAAATCACGAGTCCCGCTCCTCGCCAATGCTGTCTGTCTGAAGTCGCTGACCCCAAAGAGCTAGGAAAACCCAACACCATTCTCAATTATATCATCTTAAACTGCAACCGGGAGGTCGTAAAACACACACCCATAAATAGGTAACCATACAAAGTAGTGACGGGGTTTATCCCCGCCTTGTGGGTTGCGATGTCTATCAACGGAGCTCCCACGGGGGGGGCACAAACCCCTCCTCTACATCTATTTTCTTGCCTGCCACCGGTATGCTTCCCATAAGCTTGTGGTAATTTTCTATTTTTTTTGTACATTTGCTCATCCAGTTCTTCTACATAGGTGTGCGAGGTCAAATTTCTGTCGTCGGTCATCTCCATGCACACCATAGCTTGCTCTTCCCATATGAACCCATTGTCCAAAGCCTCTCTGAAACATGATCTGGGCGAGTTGTACACAACACCATCAATTTCTCTCAGGTAATCTCTTACAAATTTCCAGAATGCCTCAAAAGTATATTCAAATCTCTGTATAGCGGCATCCATGACCACTACGGAATAGGGTTCACAGGATATTGCCCTCAATGCTCCAAAAGCTTTCTCTATATCCCTTATTCTTCATTCTAATTTCCCCAAATTAGTTTTCCCTCTTTCAATACTGCCTGAGTAAAATTTTTGGGTGCTTGGGACAGGTCAACTACATCCACCTTATAGGGTATATCAGAAATCTCTATTTTTTCCCGCATCAAAGCAAGTTTGCCCTGCTTTACTCCTCTTCCTGAAAATAGTGCCACATCCAAATCGGAGGTTTCTAAATAATCCTCCCTCGACCTCGAGCCGAACAAAATAACTTTAATATCATCATCCTTAAACACATCTTTTACAATAGCCTTAAGCATCTGCAGAGAATCCCTAAACACAGCACTTTTCGATTTCATAGCTTAATACCTGGTTCTTCTATTATATCATCTCGAACAGCAATCGGTAGCATATAAAATCCCCCCCTCTACAAAATAAACGGATGTTAAAGCAATGGTGGCGTTTTATCCCCACTTGGAGTGGTGATTGTTTGCAATAAGGGCTACCGCGGTGTAGCGTGCTGTCCGGCGACCATGATTACCTGTCCGTCAACTATGGTTACCATTACTTTACCCTTAAGCCTGTACCCCTCAAGAGGGGTATTCTTGCCTTTAGAGACAAATTGCTGGCTATCCACTATCCACTCCCGCATGGGGTCGAATATGGTGATATTAGCAAGAGAACCTGTTTTCAGTGTGCCCAAATCATCTCTACCAAGAATTTTTGCCGGCTCACAGGTTAGCTTGGAAATCAGGGTGGTTAAATCAATTTCCCCTTTATGCACCAGGCCCATCAGGCAGCCAAGAGCAGTTTCAAATCCGCTAATGCCGAAGGCAGCCAGTTCTATGGGACACTTTTTCTCTGCGGTGGTATGAGGAGCATGGTCGGTAACAATAGCATCAATTACCCCATCTTTAAGCCCCTTGAGCAAGCAGCCTATATCATCTTCAGTGCATAGAGGAGGCTTCACCTTAGCATTAGCACAAACCATTTCCTCAGTTAATGTGAGGTGATGTGGTGTAACCTCAGCGGTAACCGAAACTCCTCTTTCCCTGGCATGCCGAATAAGCTCTGCAGAGCCACAGGTGCTCACATGGGCAATATGAACTCTAGCCCCGGTTAGCTTCGCCAGTGCCAAGTCACGTGCTACTATGACTTCCTCGCTGGCTGCTGGAATTCCCTTCAAATTCAGTCTGTCAGATACCTCACCTTCATTTATAACTCCTCCTTTGCTAAGCTCCTTATCTTCGCAGTGCTCTATGATTGGCAATCCAAGCTTATAGCTATGCTCCATGGCACAGCGCATAACCTGCGAATTGGCCACAGAGTCGCCATCATCGCTAAAGCCAACTACACCTGCATCTGCCAGTTCAATCATTGGTGAAACTTCCTTGCCTTTTCTTCCCTTAGTTATACAACCTATGGGAAGAACATGAACAAAAGCATCACTTCTAGCTTTCGCCTTCACCCACTCCACAGTATCCCGTGTATCCAGGGGCGGGTTTGTGTTTGGCATACAGCATACAGTGGTAAATCCACCCACAGCAGCAGCCTCCGTTCCCGTGGCAATAGTTTCCTTATCTTCGAATCCCGGCTCCCGCAGATGACAATGCAGGTCTATGAACCCAGGACAAACAATAAGCCCCGTGGCATCAATGTTGTTTGCCTGGCTTAACATATCCGAGGGTAAAGAATTCTGGGGAATAGCATGCCCCACCTGCGCAATTTTGCCCTTAGCAACAAGCAAGTCACCAACCTCATCCATGCCGCGGCCGGGGTCGATTATGCGGCCACCACGGATAAATAAGGTAGCAGCTTTGCTGCCCCGCTTCTTTCGCAATGAGGTTTCGTTCTTCATTTCATCACCCATAAATCGTGGCACTATGCCAGCATTCAAATATCGGTATTCTCAGGCGCAGTATCTCGAGTAACATAACTGCTGGGTTTGAATCCTCGTAACTGAGCTTCCTCTTCAGAATCGAAAATAATCAGCTTTTCTGGCTGAATTCTTCGAATCCAGCTGCTGGTGGCACTATGATATTTCTTGGTCTCCGTTTTCCCTTCATGCCAATCTGCGCTGGCAATATATTTTGGATAAAGCTCATGTTCGCAAAAGAAACAATGCAATGTCAAAGGTTTAAGACTCACTATTCTGAACGCAGGTTTTATATACCTGATTTCACTTTCCTGGTTTGTTATACACTTTGGATTGCTGCATTTGAGGCCAGAATCCCTCCTGTAAACCGGGTAATCCTCCTGGCGGACAGAGGAATAATCATCCACGTCGGGGATTATAATCTCCTTAGCTCCCAGCAATAGCGCCAGCAATGCCATTCTAACAGGCACTCCGCGAGCAGCTTGCTTAAAGTACATGCTCCTAGGATCTCCATCCACTTCGTATGCCAGTTCATCGACGCGAGGCAATGGATGCATAATAATGGTTTTCTTAAACTTCTTCTTTTTGAGAAGTTCTTTATCCACCACAACATGGCCATTCTTTGTTTCCTTTCCTTCTGTTTCCTTCTGTCTTTCCTTCTGAATCCTGGTAACATAGAGAGCGTCGACATCTTTTTCCAGCTCCACTTGCATGCTGATGTCAGGTATCATAGCCAGCTGGTGTGGGCTGCTTGGCGTCACATACACAGCATCTATGGGGAATAAACCTTCTTTACTGGCAGTGCCAAGCGCTCCATATCTCCTCAATTTACCCTTACATCTGGTGGTTAATTTTCTCAACACATACTCAGGCATCTCCAGCCCTGGATAGGGATGAAAAAGAATAGTGGCGCCAAATCTGGCCAGTGCGTAACTCAATGAATGTATAGTTCGCCCGTATTTCAAATCCCCCGACAAAGCAATTCTCAATCCCTTAATTGTTTTTCTCTCTTTTTTAACAGTATAGAGGTCGCACAAAGTTTGAGTGGGATGTTCATGGCCACCATCGCCAGCATTTATCACCGGCACGCCTGCATACTCAGCCACCACCCCGGCTGCCCCTTCCCATGGATGCCTGATAACGATTATATCGGCGTAACTTCCCGCCACTCTTGCCATGTCGGCCACGCTTTCGCCCTTGGCCAGGGACGTAGCACCTATATCTACTGCACTTATTACGCGTCCGCCCAGCCTGTTCATCGCAGTCTCGAAGGACAAGCGCGTTCTGGTACTGGGTTCAAAGAACAGGCTTGCCATGATTTTCCCCTGGCACAGAGTAGCTTGCTGACCCATCGAATCCGACATCTCATCTGCCAGGGAAAACAACCCCTCGATTTCTCCGTTAGACAGATCATCGATAGTCACCATACTTCTACCTGCCATGTTCATTAATAGTTCCCTCCTTTTGATTCACTTTTGCGAAACTGATATTCGGGTCCCTCTCCTATAACACGTCCACAATTAGCACCTTGTCCATGCCATCGCTTTCGCGCAATCGAACTTTTATCTTCTCTTGCCTGGAGCTTGGTACATTCTTCCCCACATAATCAGCTCGAATAGGCAGTTCCCTGTGGCCACGGTCAACAAGCACGGCAAGCTGGATGGATTTGGGCCGTCCCAGGTCTACAAGGGCATCCATAGCCGCGCGGATGCTTCTCCCCGTATAAAGCACATCATCGACCAGTATTACATGCTTATCGGCGATGTTTGTGGGAATATTGGTGTTTTGTACCTGCGTTCCAGGTTCGATTGAGGAAACATCATCGCGATACAGGGCAAAATCCAGGGCACCAACGGGGATAGAAACCGGTTCCAAATTCTGGATGATAGCAGCCAGCCTCCGGGCTAAAGGCACCCCACGTGTTCGCATCCCCACCAGCACGATATCGTCGGCACCCTTGTTTCTTTCCAGTATTTCATGTGCGATACGCGACAGCGCCCTGCCTACGTCAGCGGAGGTCATGAGGGTTTTTTCAGGCATAAAAAAACCTCCCGCCATTACGCTGGCAAGAGGTTCCATACAAATCTTCCCTTTTTAATATACTATGCCGTAGCATCTTTTTCCCTTACCAGCCTCTCTGAGCTGACTTAAAGGCTTTGTTAATATTAGCACCGTTACAGCATTAAGGCAAATTTGGCTTGCACCAGTGACAACCATACATGTAGGGAAGGGTTTTATACCCTCCCGATAACATTGTGCCCCAACAACAATAAAGAAAAGAGGGAAGGCCTCAGGCCTTCCCTCTTTTAGTAAGCCTTAGAGTGTTATCACACGCGACGTGTTCTGA
>JAGGZD010000112.1 GCA_021162245.1 Dehalococcoidia bacterium
CACCCTCGGCATAGCCACCTTCGTTGCCTCTTATGAAGCCTACCAAAACCTCGACAGCTCTCTCAAACGTTCCTATGAGCGACTGCGCATGGCAGACTATTGGATATCAGTGCATTATGTAAGCCAAAGGACAGCCAGAGAAATAAATAATATTCCTGGCGTGCTGGCACAAGGCCGCATTGTCAGAGACATGACCATCGATATGGAAATGAAAACCGGCGAGCAGGTGTCGGGAAGAGCCGTCTCGCTGCCACCGGGTCAGCACCCCGAGATAAACGACGTGCAAATTGAGAACGGAAGTTACCTCAGTCCCGGCTCGGAACGAGAGATATTGATAGAGAAACGCTTTGCGGAATTTCATAACCTCCACCCAGGCGACTGGCTCACCATCAAGATAGAAGATTACCAGGCACGCTTCAAAATAGCTGGCACAATTATCAGTCCCGAATATATCTGGGTTTCCAAGAACGTCCAGGAGTTGTTTAGCTCAGCAGGCACTTTCGGCATTATCTTCATGCCACAGGCAAGAGCCGAGACGTTATTCACAATGGAGGGATTAATCAATGAAATCAACTTGAAGCTCGACCCGAACACAGACAGCGATGAGGTCTTCCACAAGGTCGGCCAGATTATGCGCAGATACCACATAAACAGGCTAATATCCAAAGATGAACCCGTAGCTATCAGCACGCAAAAGATGGACATCATCCAGGGAGTCCGCACGGCTTACGTGATTGAGAGAAAGGACCAGTTAAGCAACTATCTAATGAAACAGGGAGTTAATAAATGCAAACAAATGGCCATACTGTTTCCCATGTTTTTCCTTTTCACAGCCGCCCTGGACGTTTACACCTTGCTCAGCCGCCTGATAGAGTCACAACGTGTGCAGATTTGGCCTGATGCGGGCTCTGGGCTATGGCAAGATATAGATTATCACTCACTACATGGGCTTTGCCCTGATCGTGGGGGTAGTCGGTTCGATGCTCGGTGCATTACTCGGCCATGCCACTGCCAATGCACTCGCAACAACGTCTGCCAGCCAGGTTAAACTGCCATTTATAATCACCGAGCCGCACTGGCCCGCAGTAGGCGTAGGGATAATGGTAGGCATCGGAGTTCCACTGTTCGCAGGCCTGTTATCATCATGGAGAACAGCACAGATGCACCCTGCAGAGGCGATGCACCCTCCCACACCCACCACCAGGCACCACACTCTGCTGAGAGTCGTGCTGCCCTTTGTATCACGACTCCCCAGTATTCTGAAACTGCCACTACGGAATAGCTTCCGCAGTATGCGGCGAAGTTTTTTCATGGCTACAGGCGTTGCTTCGGCTGTCGCTTTAATTCTAGTTTCTATGTCCTTTGTAGACGTTTTAGACCTTTTCTGGCTCCATTTCGAAAATGCACAAAGTTACGACGCAAAGGTTGTTTTTCAGGATATGGGAACAACCACAACCGCTTCCTCCATTAAACATCTTCAGGGGATAAAGGACGTTGAACCTGTCCTCGAGTTGCCATATCGCCTGCAGGTTGGGGAACTCGTCTCAGATAGCAGCATCATGGGCCTGACGGAAGGCTCATCCACGTACACTCTCCTGACATCTGAGGGCTCTCCAACTACAGTTGCCAGAGACGGAGTATTGCTCTCTCTCTTTGGATAACAAATTCAACGCTGAGGTTGGCGACACAGTTCACATGAAGCCCATTGTAGGCTACGTCGGCGAAACGGAAGAGAGGCTAGCTGGATTTATCAATGAGCCAATGGGAGGCAGGGCTTTCATGCCACTGAAAGAGGTACAGGACATGCTACGGATGCCAAGCGCCATTACCAGCGTATTCATCCGTTTCGATGGGGAACCATCAGCCGCACTGCTGAAAAGAATTTACAATCTTCCCGGAGTTAGTTCAATAGAATTTGCCGGCGGAGTGAGACAATTTTCTGAGGATATGCTGGGGCTATTCTGGGCATTTATTGGCGTCATGCTGGCTATGAGTTTTGCCCTAGGCATGGCCATCATTTTTAACGGAGCCACCATAAATGTGCTGGAGCGAAGACGAGAGATTGCTGTCATGCGCGCCGTGGGTATGGGCCGCCGTCGGCTCGGGTTTATCCTGACACTGGAAAACCTTTTTATCGGTATCTTGGGAATTGCTATCGGTCTGCCAAGCGGCTACTATATTGCAAATTACTTCATGTCCCAGATATCGTCTGAGATGATAGCCATGACCGCAGTCATCTATCCCAGGTCTTATGCCATTGCCTGCCTATCCGCACTGGTTATTTTGCTCGTTTCCCAGATACCAGCCATCAGGCACGTCTCACGTATGAGCCTCCCCACGGCAACCAAAGACTGGTCGGGATGAATCAAGCGTTGATTACTAATCTAGCCCACCAACTTAGTGATGGTCATTATATAAGCGAAGGCATCTTCAAACTTCAGGAAATATTAAGTTTATTCTCCATTTCTACTGCCTTGAGTGTAGCTTCCATTACCGAGTCAGGATTGAGAGACACCGAATCTATCCCTTCTCTCACAAGAAACTGCGCAAAATCAGGGTAATCACTCGGCGCCTGGCCACACAGTCCACTATGACGATGGTTCCTCCTGGCTCCTTGAATAGCCATAGAAATCATTTTCATCACCCCGGGGTCTCGCTCGTCAAAATCGTGAGCCACAATTTCCGAGTCACGGTCAACTCCCAATGTCAGTTGGGTCAGGTCATTGGATCCGATTGAGAAACCATCGAATAACTTACTGAATTCATCCACCATGATGACATTGTTAGGAATTTCACACATCACATATACTTCAAGTCCATTTTCTCCTCGTTTCAGGCCATTTTTCGCCATCTCAGCCAGGACTTTTTCAGCTTCATCCACTCTACGGCAAAAAGGAACCATGACAATAAGATTAGTCAATCCCATCCCTTCACGAACCCATTTTATAGCTTGGCACTCAAGGGCAAAGCCTTCCCTGTATTGCTCATTATAGTAACGAGAAGCTCCTCGAAAGCCTATCATGGGATTATTTTCTTCCGGTTCAAAATATCGCCCCCCTATGAGACTTGCATATTCGTTAGTTTTGAAATCGCTCAGACGCACAACAACAGGTTTGGGGTAAAACGCTGCAGCGATACTTCCAATGCCATAGGCCAACTTCTCCACAAAGTAATCTTTTTTATTTGCATAACCGAACGTAAGGTGGTTTATCTCCTTACGCTCCCGTTCACTCGTTACCCTCTCGGGGTGAACGAGAGCCATGGGGTGAATCTTAATATAACTATTAATGATAAACTCCATGCGAGCAAGGCCCACTCCATCATTGGGAATCATTGACGCAGAAAAAGCCACTTCAGGATTTCCAATGTTCATCATAATTTTTGTTTTCGGTCGCTGGATGTCCTTGAGGCTAATCGTCTCCACATGAAATGGCAGGATTCCATCATACACTCTACCTTCGTCGCCCACTGCACAACTTACGGTAACTTCCTGCCCTGTACTCACCGCTTTCATCACATCATCCGAGCCAACTATGGCTGGGACACCAAGCTCACGGCTCACAATGGCGGCATGACAGGTCCTCCCCCCCCTGCTGGTCACAATAGCAGCCGCAGTTTTCATCACAGGCTCCCAATCAGGCGTAGTAGTATCAGCTATTAGCACTTCTCCAGGTTTAAACGAGGAAAGATAGGCTATATCGGAGATTATATGTGCCTTGCCAGTTGCAATTTTCCCTCCTACACTGTTGCCTCTCGCCAGTACAGGGCCACTGCCATCCAGGTGGTATATCTCAAGAACATCCATGGCTTTCTGTGACTCGACTGTCTCAGGCCTGGCCTGAACAACAAATAAATCTCCGGTCTTTCCATCTTTCGCCCATTCGATATCCATCGGCCGTGCCTCACCTAGCTTTTTCGAGTAATAGTCTTCTATTGTAATAGCATAGCCCGCCAGTGTCATAGCCTCATCATCTGTAATGCAAAATCGCCTGCGGTCAAGTTCGGACACCTTCACATTTCGCGTCAACGTCTTCGAAGTGCCCTTGCTATAGAGCATTTTAATCCTTTTATTGCCAAGGTTCTTTCTAATGAGAGCATTGTAGCCTTTTCTGAAAGTTGGCTTGAAAACATAATATTCATCAGGATTCACCGCTCCCTGGACAATGTTTTCTCCCAGTCCATAAGAGCCTGTAATAAAAACTACATCACGAAAGCCCGTCTCCGTATCAAGAGTAAACATCACACCGCTTGTGGCCAGGTCAGAGCGTACCATCTTCATAATGCCTATAGACAGAGCTACCTTGAAATGGTCAAAGTTGTGGTCAATGCGGTAAGATATTGCCCTGTCGGTAAAAAGCGATGCGAAGCACCTGCTACAAGCCTCTCTCAATATATGATATCCTCTGACGTTCAGGTAAGTCTCCTGCTGCCCTGCAAACGAGGCTGTAGGCAGGTCTTCTGCTGTAGCTGAGCTCCGTACAGCAACGTCTGTATCACGACCATACTCTTTACAGAGCCTGTCATAGCCATCTTTTATTTCTGACCAGAGTTCATCGGGAATACCAGCATCTAAAATTAACCCACGTGCCTTTCTTCCCCGTTTAGCAAGGTCAGCCACGTTGGTTTTATCCAAGCCTGCCATAGTATCCTTCAACGCATCAGAAATTCCTGCTGATTCCAATACAGCCCAGTACGCCTCAGCGGTTACGGCAAAGCCATTAGGAATCTTAACCCCCTGGCTACTGAGTTCACGATACATCTCTCCCAGGGAGGCATTCTTCCCTCCAACAAGGGGAACATCTTCAATCTTAATCTCCTCAAACCAGCGTATATATCTAGCACCATGTTTCATGTTAATTTTCTCCTTTTCACAACAATATCCACTTACCGCCACACATTTTTACATGTTAGAGCCCGAGTTTACCTTTCATCTGAGGCATTGTCAATATTCCAGGACAAGCGGAATCAGCAGATATGCGGAGCGTGTTTACGATTTTGGAAAGGCGTACAGCCACCAGAAAAGATTATCAGGTAAAGCTGATATAATTCCTTGTATTACCGATTCTGAAAGACTTACAATAAAGGCAACAAGAATATGTCCGAGATAAGGCAGGATCCTACAACCGAAGAGTGGGTTATTATAGCCAGGGAAAGAACCAAAAGACCCCACGATTTTGTATCCACGCAATCCAAACCCGAGTCGCTCGCCTACCTGCCGTCATGCCCATTCTGCCCCGGCAACGAGGCTATGACTCCTCTTGAGACACTCTCATATCCAGACAAAAAAACACAACGTTGGCAAGTGAGAGCATTTAACAACCGTTACCCTGCCCTCACACCTGATGGTAGCACTATAAGAAGAAAGGAGAACAATTTTTTTCTGGGCATGGCTGGCATAGGGGTACACGAAGTAATCGTGGAAACTCCGGCACATAATAAGCCCATCGCCCTGAGGGAAGATAGTGAAGTAGAGGCCGTTCTGCGCTCCTATCGTCAACGATACAATACACTCAGTAAGATGCCCCCTGTAAAATTGATTATTATCTTTAAAAACTACGGTTTGTCGGCCGGCACATCACTGGAGCACCCCCATTCGCAACTGGTCGCCACCCCTGTAGTGCCAAAATACATAAGGTTACAATATGAGGTAGCCACCAAACACTATGATAGTACCGGACGATGCCTCTACTCTGACATTGTAAATCACGAACTCGATGCAGGTAAAAGGATAGTGATGGAAACGGAAAAATTCGTAGTCTTCCACCCCTTTGCCTCTCATCAGCCATTCGAAACATGGATTGTGCCCACGATACACCGAGCCTGCTTTGGTAATACTTCAGTGGAAGAGCTGAAGGACTTGGCGCATGTCCTGCGAGTAGTTCTGCTTAAGCTGTATCAAGGGCTTAATAACCCTGATTTCAACTATGTTATTGACACTGCTCCTGTAGAGGATGAGAATAAGAACTACTATTTGTGGCACATGAGAATTATTCCACGGTTGACTGAAGTAGCAGGGTTCGAAATTGGGTCCGGCATCAACATTAATACCGCCTTACCCGAAGAAACTGCTCAGTTTATGAAGGAATTAAAAGTCAAATAGCTACCTGTAACAACAGGTAGCCGTTAATAACAGATTTGTTATCGGTAACAGGAGGCAATAATCATGAGAAATAAGAGGCCAATCCAGGTCGAAGACTACAAGCAGTTCGTAGGAGCGGAAACAGTCGAGCGCATTAAAGAGAAAGCCAGGCCACTCCAGGACCTCCATGTGGTTAACGTAAACTCGACATATTATGGCGGTGGCGTGTCACAATTGTTGTCATCAATGACGCTTTTGGCGAACAGCCTGGGCATAAAGACTGGCTGGAGAGTGGTTCATGGCCCACCCGATTTCTTCAGCATAACCAAAAAGTTTCACAACGCCCTGCAGGGTAAGGAACTCAATCTTAGCGATAGGAAAATTCAACTCTACGAAGAAGTAATTTACGAAAACGCCATCCGCAACCATCTGGACCACGACGTAATCATTGTTCATGACCCACAACCGCTTCCTCTCATCAATCATTATAGGAAGAAGTGTATCTGGATTTGGCGCTGCCACATCGACCTGTCCTGCCCCAACCAGAAACTGTGGAACTACCTGTCCCCAATCATAGAAAAATATGATGCTGTTATTCTCAGCAGCAAAGACTACGAGCAGAAACTCAACACACCGCAGTTGTTCTTTATGCCAGCAATTGATCCCTTCTCCATCGTCAACCGAAAGTTAAGTCAGTCTGAAATACATGAACGCTTAAATCACTATAATATTCCCACCGACCTTCCGCTGGTGGTGCAAATTTCCCGCTTCGACCGATGGAAAGACCCCGAAGGCGTCATCCAGGCTTTCAAATTGGCAAGGAAGGAAGTGAATTGCACACTGGTACTACTGGGCAACGTAGCCACCGACGACCCGGAAGGTGATGAAGTGTACCGTTCCCTGCTGAGTTCCCGCGAAGAACGCGTCATCATTCTCAGTCACCAGGACGGGGCACTGGTGAATGCCCTACAACGCAAAGCAACTGTTGTTCTTCAAAAATCGATTCGCGAGGGGTTTGGGTTAACAGTTGCCGAAGCTATGTGGAAGAAAGCCGCGGTAATAGGAGGAAATGTGGGCGGCATCCGCCATCAGATTAAGGATGGGCACAATGGTTTCCTGGTCTGCTCCATTGAGGAGGCAGCAGAGAGAATTATTCAACTGGTCAAAGACAGCCAATTAAGAGAAGAGATGGGGCGAAACGCCAGGGAAACAGTGAGGCATCGATTTCTAATGACGCGCTACCTGGAGCAATACCTGGATCTTCTCAGCTCTTTCGAGACAAATTTCAAGTTGAGCAAAGCAATGCGCATTTATGAATAAAAATCACCTGGCGCTCCATCCCGATACATCACGCAGGGTCGAAGACAAGGCTTTCTAAGCATTCTTCAATCGCTTTGCGAACTCTTTCGCCTTGCTCAAATCTCCCTCATTGGGCCTGCCTTTGTTCACTCCCCTAAATAATTTTAACGGCCCAAAATCAGTAAATCCCCTGCACGAGAATTCTCCAGCAACTGTAAAACCTTTCTCCAATAGCCTTTTCCTCATCGCTTTATGGTTTCTAGCAATATTCCTTTCCCCTGCACCACTTGTGGAAAAAATAAATGCTTTTTTGTTTTCCTGACGAGATAGTTTACTAACAGTATTCAATAAATCTTTATGATGTCTCTCCATATAAATACCAGAACCAAAGCCAAGCAGGTCATATTCTGCCATAGTATTCATATCCAGTTCCTCTGGCTTCACCAGTTTTGCTCCAAGAACATCTGTAATTGCCTTAGCAATTTTTTCAGTACTCCCATGATGCGTGGATTCATAAATAATCAGAGTTTTCATTTCTCATCACCTCCGTCTGCTTTAAATGTATTCCTGCATGAGTTTTTGCCCACATACACCTTCTGTGATGCAATATGTATCTTTCCCTGCCTGAATTGTTCTCACTTGTACCAGTATACCAACACACCGATATAGTCATCAATGACGTTACAGCTACGCTTCCTCTATCTCCAATATCCTATCGATTCGGAACACCCTGTTCCCATTGCGCTTCAAGCAGAATGCCTGCATGCCGAGAAATTTTTTGTTGCAGTATTCCATTTCCCCAACAGCTTTTGGAATAACAGTCCTGTTCGTTTTTTCATCGTTAGGCTTGAGATATATCATTCGCAACTCCGTGTTGTTCTCAATCGCCTTCTTGATCATTTCAACTTTCTCATCCACCGAACAGGACTGTTCCGCCTTCGTGTACTGGTACTTTGTCAGGAAATTCACTACGCGATAATCCGTCCAGATGTGCTTCTTCAGGATAGGTTTTTTCAGCACAATACCTTCCAGTGTAGTGCAACGGCTCAATGCCACATAAGCCTGTCCATAAGAAAATGTCCCTTTCCCGATATCAATGATCACTTTATCAAAAGTTTTCCCCTGGCTCTTATGAATGGTTACCGCCCAGGCCAACATCAGTGGATACTGTCTGAATCTGCCGATAGCTTCCGACTGTAATTGCCCTCCCTCAGCATAGAACCTGAATATCTCCCATGTGTAGGGGGTAACCTCCACCTCTGTGCCATCAGACAATTCCGCAATAAGTGCCGCTTCCCCATCTTTATCGACAGCTATACTTGTGATTTTTCCTATACTGCCATTAACCCAGCGGCCATCGCTATCATTATTGACCATCATAATTTGTGCTCCCACCTTGACCTGGAGGTTAGCTGCCGTAGGTAGGTACCTATCCTCAAATTCTCCCTCAATACTCGCAGTGAAGGTGTAAGCTCTCCCTTTCAGCCCCGCAAGCCGCTGGCTGTTAATCTGCCCTGCCAGTTTGTTGGTAGTTGTCATGTAAATATAGAAATCATTCGGAGGCGGCTCAAATTGAGGCATATATCTCTGGCTAAGAAGCTCCATGTCGTCTTCGGTAACCGTACTATTACGAATAGAGTTAAGCAGATCCAGGAATTGCCCTTCATGCTGACGGTAAACCTTTTCCAGCTCCACGAACTCCATGTCCAAAGAATCAAACACGCTTGCGCTATAGAAATAAGGAGTCACATAAAGCTCCTCGATAACCGTCTTCTCAGTTCCAGTAACGACAGGCGGTAATTGATACAGGTCGCCGAAAAAAACCATTTGAATGCCGCCGAAAGGGCGTTCCCTCTCCGGCCCATTCAAGCGCAGGAATTTATCCACACAATCAAGCAAATCAGCTCTCACCATTGAGATTTCATCGATGACGATCGCATCAAGTTTCTTATAGATGTTATTAGCCTCATCGCTGTAGCGAATCTTCTTGACACTCTCAATGGTGATGTTGGGTTTGAAGCCAAAGAACGAGTGAATAGTCTGGCCCTTCACATTGAGAGCAGCAACTCCTGTGGGAGCCAGCACTGCAATGCTTTTCTCCGTATCATTACGGAAATAGTTCAGCAGCGTTGATTTACCTGTGCCTGCCCGCCCTGTAATGAAAACACTCTTGCTGGTATGTTCCATTATATCCAGGGCTCGTTTAAACTGATCGTTTAGCTCTATTTGCGAGCCTTTACCTCTCCTTTGAGCTCGTTTCGTGGTAGCATGTCTCTCTGTTTTGCTCATTTACCTAATGAATAATCCTTTTCTCTATCTAGCCTTCGTTATCCGATATACTGTAGTGTATTTACTTAAGCAATTTAGATATCCTGTCAATTCGCCACTCCAGTCATGATAAAAGCCACATCTGGAAATGATTCGCCCTGGTCTGCATATACATAAGGTAAATTAACTTGGCAGATACGAGTGCTATGGCGAATTCAATCATTGCCAGTCTCAAAATGCCTCCGTTTGTCAGAGAAATACTAAGGGCAACCACAACCAAATAGCAAATATAATGTTGGAAGTCCTCGTACACCAGTGCATATGAGTTTTGAGTTGCCTTGCTTGCTCCCACTGGTGAAATTGTAACGACACACAACAATAAACGTCAAGGACATTAGAATCTCCTTTATACAATAATACTAGCGTAGCGGGCCAGGCAATGTGAGTTTTCTAAGGCAAGGCAAGTCTGAGCAGCTTACGAAAAATACAAGTGGAGGCATCCAATCTCAGTTGTCACTAGTTTCGGGTCATCTAGAAAACATGAACATCTATAGTTTTGAAAGTCAAAAAGACTTTCATCCCTTGTTTTAGGCCCATATCCAGAAGTGAGCGTCTGGTGAGTGCTGCAACAAAAGGAACACCTATGTCTACGGTGATTCTTACGATGCTTCCTTCATCAGAAATACCCTGTATTTTCCCCTGAAAGGAATTTCTAGCACTTGACTCAATGGGCCTGAGCGATACGAGAATGTCTTCAGGTCTAACAGATGCATAGACCTGTCCATTCCTGGTAGTTACAGATGCGATTCTCAGTCCACTAATATTGATGGAAGCTATTCCATTGTCAACCACCGATTCTCCCCGGAAGACATTAGTCATTCCCAAAAACTCTGCAGTGAACTTGCAGTTCGGCTTCCTGAATACTTCACCCGGCTCACCTACCTGCACAATTTCTCCTTGATTCATTACTGCCATCTGGCTACCCAGCAAGAAAGCTTCATCAAAACTATGAGTTACGTGTATCATAGTAGTACGAGTAAAAGAGTGTATTCTCCGCAGTTCCTCTCGAAGTTTTGCCCTTGTCTCACTATCCAGGGCACTTAGCGGTTCATCAAATAAAAGTACTTCCGGCTCCATAACTAATGCACGAGCAATAGCTGTTCGTTGTTGTTCTCCTCCACTCAAGCTACCCGGGTAGCGGTGTAGCAAATGAGAGATACCGAGCAGCTTAATCAGTTCATTTGTCTTCTGGAACATTTCTTTTTTGGTGAATTTCCTCGAGCTCAATCCATACTTGACATTCTGTTCCACAGTTAAGTGTGGAAACAGCATATAGTCTTGATAAACCATGCCAATGTTTCGTTTTCTCGGTGGCAACCTGGTGATATCACGACCATTCAAATATACCTTGCCCGTGTCCGGAGGGTAAATGCCAGCTATTGTTTCTAAGAGAATGGTTTTTCCAGCACCGGTAGGTCCAAGTATCATCAAGTACTCACCGTCAGCGACCTCCAGTGATACATCCTTTAAGAAAAATTCACCTAGATTCTTTGATATATTTTCAACTCTGATCATCTTTATTCCTGTTAAAACACCCTGACAAATCCGCTGAATCTTTCAAAGATAAAAAGCGAGACAAGCGATATCACAATCAGGATAGTAGCTGCAGCAATAGCCATCGGCAACTCACCGCAGGACATGTTCAAATAAAGTGAAATAGGAAGTGTCTCTGTTTGCAACCTCGTGGCTCCAGCCACCATAAGCGCAGCGCCGAACTCGCCTATCCCCCTGCACCAGGTTATTATGGCACCAGCCATCAGGCCATTTCTTGACATTGGTAAAGTTACTCTCCAGAACGCCTCTGCTTCAGTAGACCCAAGAGTCTGAGCTACATATTCATATCGTGGATTGATCCCCTGGAATGTTGACCTCAGTACACGAAACGTGAAAGGCATATTAACAAAGAACTGGGCAAGGATTATCCCCTGCGGGGTAAAGACGAATCTAATTCCAGCTTCAGCAAGCCCTTTGCCAAATGACGTCGTGCCAAACAGAATCAATAAACCAACGCCGGCAACCAGTGGTGGTAATGCCAATGGTACATCCAGTATTGTGTTGAGTATACTTTTGCCCTGAAAATTACATCTGGCCAGGGCATATGCTGCTGGCACCGATACAATAATACAAAAGAGAGTAGATATAGCAGATGTCACCAGGCTGAGATTGATAGCGAACTGTGTCTCATCAGACAGAAGACTATCTATCAAGGCCTGAGGGGTAGTATGAGTAAGCACACTTACGAGCACAGACACAATGAAAACGGCTAAAATCAAGCCGAACAACATCGTTATTATTCTAAAATTTGATTCTCTGAGCTTATTTAACATTTAAAGATGTGTCTGAATTCCCTTCCCTCGCTTATATTTGCTTTCGTTACTGGCATGTTCGTACCATCCATTTCTCGTATTGTGTCTGTTATCGAAATCTGATATATATGACTTAATATCCAGCAGTGGTGTCCCATCAACAATATCAACCTCGCTAATCATCAAAACGTTAACTTTAACATTATGCAATCGTACAACAGATATACCAAGCGGGTTTGGCCGGTTGAAATGTCTTATCGAGAAAATGCCTTTATCTTTATTATCCAGAAAAGGCCTGGCCATTAGAGAGCAATCTTCAGCCAGGTGAAAGTGGTAGATAAGAATGAGGTGAGAAAAGCCAGTAATCTTCTTCAAGCCGTCAGCGTATTGGGGGAAAACTTCTACTTCCCCTTTGCTATCTGGATCAAAAATACCCTGAATAGGTGTACTTGTCTTCTCCTTAAATGTTGTACGTATTATCCCTATAGGCTCATATGTCACTGAATCCATTGGCTACTCTCACCTCTGATCAACTCGCCTGTTTATAGGCTACTAATTCTGCTAACTCTCATACTTCGGGTTAGGATAAGTAATAAAGCCATGTTTATCGAATATAGCTTTACCCTCCGCAGAAGCACAGAAGTTTACAAATTCCCTGGCAGTCTCTGGTGTCTTAGAAAACGTTGTAACACCTATTGGTATTATCTTGATGATATTCTGTTCTCTGGGTATCTCTATACAATCTATGTCTTCAACCGATTTAACCGTATCCCACCAGTTTATTGATGCATCGGCCTGGCCCAGTGCTATCTGCATCATGACTTCGTTCATAGTTGGTAGTGTAGCGACAACATTTGCCCACACTACATCATAGATACCGTTTTTCTCAAGTATTTTCTTCCCAGTTTTGCCAATTGCTGCAGCTTCTGGGTCTCCCCAAACCAATTTTACTCCAGGCCTAGCAAAATCCTCCAGGCAGATTATATCACCTGGATTACCTTTTGGAACTGTTATTATAGGTATATGATAGGCTACAGGTTGCTGGTAATCTACAAGACCCTTTTCTGTAGCAACCTCAATGTACATCGTAGCACCGGGCATATAAACATCACCTTCCCCAATAAGCTCCATTTGGCTTAACAGAGCATTTGAGCCAGCGTAGTTGTATTTAACCTCTGTCCCATATTTCTCTTGAAAAGCCAACCCGATCTCGTCCATGGGTTTCCTCATCCCTGCACCACTGTAAACCATTATTGATTGCACTTCCTGGGGTTGAGATATACAACCTGCAACGCCAATTGTAATTAGTAGCAAAGCTATTGCTGTGCTACTAATTAAAACTATGATTTTCTTCATATCATTTCTCCATGTACACGAATATTCCAATATTATTCTCTCAAAGAATAATAGATCATCTACGATAAGAAAGTTGAAATGCTAAATCTTTGATAGTGCTACAATTGGAGAAGTAAAAACGAAAGACGCTTCAACAAAATAAAGCGCCTAGCAGTAACAAAAATCATAACTTCCTCCTTTCCATACTGGGAGGCATTGCCGTTTCCAACAATACCCTTAAGGCTTGCGCCTAGCGCCTGAACACCATACCGCTGAGGCACAGGTAATTCAGGTCGGAAAATACCATCTAATGCTAGCAGAGTAATTATGAAATTTCAAATAGCGAAAGTCGGCAGAATTACAAAGGCTTAGTTCCTAAATCTTCATTAAACATAAGTAAGTAGCCATCTGGATCCATTATTAGAAAACCTTTCATGCCGATTAATTCATCTTCTTTTCTAAACCAGTATTCCTCAGGTTCTACTTTAATTGGGTAATTATTTTTATTAAGACCATCCAAGATTGGTTGGATTTCATCAACTTCAAATTGAAAATGAATGCCTCTTCCCCTTGGATATTCTAATTTTCCTGTAAACCAGGGGGAGTTCTTCTCATCATTCCCCTGGTCTATCATTATCTGACTATCCTGAAAAGAAAGATATGCAAAATTACATTCTTCTCTCTGGTATTCAATTTTAAAATTTAAAATCCCAGTATAAAACCTCAGGCTCTTTTCAAAGTCAGATACGCTTAACTCAGGGATTAATTTATTAAACTTCATGATGCAACAGGATAATGGTTAAGTATATATGCTTTTTGCCAACTTACGCCAATAATATGTGCCGGCTGAACACATAGCTACCACCGGGTTATAACCTATCCTGAAGAATATGTTACTATTAGCAGCGAAAATATTGCTCGAAAGAAACCATGCAACCGATAGTAATTAAGATAGGTGGTAGCACCTTAGGCAACCATGACACTACACTAGAAGACCTGGTAAAACTTCAAAAACAGGGCACCCCTCTAGTAGTAATCCATGGTGGCGGCAGGGAAGTTTCCGAATGGCTGACCAAGCTTGGCATCCCTACCAGGTTCACAAACGGATTAAGAGTTACCGATGCGAAGGCCCTGAAGGTGGCAGTCGCAGTGCTCAGTGGCCTGGTGAACAAAGAATTGGTCGTAGCCATCCAAAAATTAACAGGAAAAGCAGTTGGCTTAAGCGGCATTGATGGCAACCTGCTCCAGGCAAGCATCAAAAACCCCAATTTGGGCTATGTCGGCGAAATCACAAGCAGCAACCCCAGCTTGCCAAAAACATTGCTGGACAAGGGCTATATGCCGGTGATAGCACCCATAAGCTATGGCATGGACAATGATAAAATCACCCTGCTCAACGTCAATGGGGATGCCGCTGCAGGCGAAATTGCGGCTGCACTGAGCGCTGACAGGCTTATTTTTCTGACCGATGTTGACGGCGTTTATAGCGATTCAGGCAAAATATTATCCCGCATCAACATTGCAGAGGCGAAGAAAATGATCGACGCTGGCACAGCTTCTGGCGGTATGATTCCCAAGATTGAAGCCTGCATCAGAGCTTTGGCCACAGTCCCTATAACACGTATTATCAACGGCAAGACGCCACACGCCCTGCTCAATGAAATAAATAACGGAATTGGAGGAACCACAATTGCCACAGAATAACTGGCAGGAATTAGAACAAAAACTGTTTCTCAAAACATTCAACAGAACTCCTGTAACCCTGGTTCGCGGCAAGGGAGTTTGGGTATGGGACGATGAGGACAAGCAATACCTTGACCTTGTTGGCGGCTGGGCAGTCGATAACCTGGGGCACTGTCCACCGGTAGTAGTTGAGGCTATAGAAAAGCAAGCCAGTGCCTTAATCCAGACATCAAACCAGTTTTACACCATTCCCCAGATAGAGCTGGCACAGATTTTAGTTCAAAATAGCTGTCTTGACAGGATTTTCTACTGCAACAGCGGTACCGAAGCTAACGAAGGCGCAGTAAAATTAGCTCGCAGATACGGCAATCTTCATCTCGACGGCGCTTATGAAATTATCACCACTCATAGCTCATTTCATGGACGTACTTTAGCCATGACCGCTGCTACGGGGCAAGAAAAATTCCACAAGCCCTACATGCCTTTGCCGCAGGGTTTCATCAATGTGGATTTCAACGATATAGAAGCGATCAAGAGAGCCACCACCACTCAGACCTGCGGCGTAATGCTCGAGCCCATTCAGGCTGAAGGCGGAGTTAATATGCCAGGTGATGGTTATCTTAAGGAAGTGGAGAGCTGGTGCCACCAGAAGGGAATCCTCTTTATCCTGGATGAGATTCAAACAGGCATCGGGCGCACCGGAACTCTTTTCGCCTATCAGCAATATGGGGTCGAGCCAGACATAATGGCTCTGGCCAAGGGGTTGGGCAGTGGCGTTCCTATTGGTGCCTTCCTGGCTAAAGAACATGCCTCTGTTTTCGTCCCCGGCGATCATGGTTCTACTTTCGGTGGGAACCCACTGGTCTGTGCTGCAGCTTACGCCACTATGAAATACATTATCGATAACGATATACCAGGGAAAGCTGGGCAGACGGGGAAATACTTTATGTCCAGGCTGCAGGAACTGAAGCACCAGTTTAATTTTATTACCCAGGTAAGAGGCCAGGGGTTATTGATAGCTTTAGAATTCAGCGACGAGATCGCTAAAGAGATAGCAGCGGATTGCCTTGCCAAAGGTTTACTGGTTAATGTAGTAAAGGCAAATGCTCTGCGATTCATACCTCCGCTTGTTATTAGCGAAAAGGAGATAGATAAAGCGATTGACATACTGGAGAACGTCTTAAGTCAGCAAAAAATATAAGCAGGAGGATTATGTAATGGATAAAGCAGTATTAGCATACAGTGGAGGAGTAGACACATCAGTGGCCATAAGGTGGCTCAGGGAAAAATACAATCTGGATATTATTACCCTCACTGTGGACATAGGCAACGTGGCTAACATGGAAGCTATCAAACAAAAGGCACTCAATGTAGGAGCTATAAAGGCGATTGTAATCGATGCCAGGAAACCTTTTGTCAATTCCTTTGTCTTTCCAGCACTTCAGGCTAACGCTATGTATGAGGGGCAGTATCCTTTAGCTACAGCTCTGGGACGCCCTCTCATCGCCCAGCTCATGGTAGATACAGCTAAAAAGGAAGGCGCTACCATCATAGCTCATGGCTGCACAGGAAAAGGCAATGACCAGGTCAGGCTCGATGTGTGTACGGCGGCCTTGGCTCCTGAGCTTAAGGTGATTGCACCTGCCAGGGAATGGGGCATGACACGGGAACAGACAATCGCCTACGCTCAGAAATACAACATACCCATTCCTATCACTGCCTCCAGCCCATACTCCATTGACGAGAACTTGTGGGGGAGGAGCGCCGAATGCGGCGTTCTGGAGAACCCCTGGAACGAGCCTCCCGAAGATGCCTTTGAATGGACAAAACCTCCAGCGGAGACACCAGACAAAGCTGACTACGTGGAAATCGGTTTTGATAAAGGTATACCGATAAGCCTTAACGGCAAGAAATTGGATGGCGTTGCACTCATTCAAAAAATCCATGATCTGGCTGCTATGCATGGTGTTGGCAGAATTGACCACGTGGAGAACAGGTTAGTGGGCATAAAATCCAGAGAAATCTACGAGGCACCGGCAGCCGTAGTGCTGCTCCAGTCTCACCTGGCACTGGAAGGTCTGGTGATGACAAAAGACCAGCTTCGCTTTAAGGACAAAGTGGCTGTTGAATATTCTGACCTTGCTTACAATGGGCTGTGGTTTAGCAGCTTGCGCCAAGACCTGGCTGCTTATGTGGAAAGCTCACAAAGATACGTCACAGGGACAGTAAGGGTCAAGCTTTATAAAGGTACTTGTCAGGTAGTAGGTAGAAAATCTCCTTATTCCCTCTACGATTTCAGCTTAGCCACTTATGATAAAGACGATGTATTCGACCAGAGCGCCTCTCCTGGTTTTATTCACCTCTGGGGCTTACCAGTGAGAACTCAAGCAAGAATACAACAAATCAATAAGTAAAAAGCAGCATCCACACGATAGTTGCTGCACGCTGGACAGGAATAGGCTTATGCAACAGAAAGCTCGTGAGGCATACAGGACAGCAAACTCTCATGCGCCACACGAAGGACATCGCGCACGGCTACGTGAGAAATTCAATAAATCCGGGTTAACAGGATTCCTCGATTATGAAATCGTTGAGCTCCTGCTAACTCTGGGTGTGCCACGGATAGACCGTAAGCAGCAAGCCAAAGAAGCAATAAGCAAATTCAAAACCTTGAGGGGCATCATGGAAGCCTCTCCTGAGGAATTGCGCAAAATCAAAGGCATTACACCTTATAGCACCTTTGTAATTAAGTTCGTGCACGAACTAGCCAGAGAATTTCTCAAGGAGCAGATTCTCGGTAAATCCTATTGCAAATCTTCAGAAGGAGTCTTTAACTACCTATACCACTCCATGCGCGACCTCAATAAAGAGGTCTTTCAGGTTATGTTTCTGAATACTCAGAACCAGATAATCGAGGTGGAAAAGCTGTTCGAAGGAACATTAAGCGCCAGTGCTGTCTTCCCCAGAGAAATCATGGCACAAGCCATTAAACACAATGCTGCCTCCCTGGTCTTTGCTCACAATCATCCTTCGGGGAATCCCGAGCCAAGCGATAACGATAAAGAGATAACCAGAGATTTAGTCTTCGCCAGCAACACCATGCAGATCAAGGTTCTGGATCACATTGTGATAGGTGATAACAGATATTTCAGTTTTGCAGACGAAAAATTGATTGAGAAATATGAACTGGCATTCTTGAAACTGCAAAAGGTGTAAAACCTGATACTACACTTGACCTGGTATCATCGCCAATCAGCACAGGCGTCTCAATTCAGTATCTTTTATTTCTCCCGCCACCACCAAATCCACCACTTCTATCATCGGAACGAGGTCGAGCTGCACTAACATTCAGAGTTCGTTCATTCAAAACTTTCCCATTCATTCCAGTAATTGCAGCTTGACCTTCAGCCACTACTGGCATTTCAATAAAACCGAATCCTTTTGGCCGCCCACTATACCTGTCCGTAATGATACTTACAGATGCCACTTCGCCAAAGGCTTCGAATTCCTTGCGCAATTCATCCTCTGCGATATCGTAAGGTAAGTTACCTGCATATATCTTCATATCAACACTCCTTTCATTAAATTATGTCTACTACTAATCAGCTTAACCAGTTGTTTATCAACTGTTTTGCCTTCTTCTTGCATTCTTTTTTGTTGTCTTTCAAAACTTCTGCCTGAGAGCATACACAGGCCGGAATTCCGGCCTGTGTATGCTCTCAAAGCCTACGTCACCATTGTCTACTTAATCTGATTTTACGGTAACAATCACTGCAATACACCGGCTTCCCATTACGGGGTTCAAAGGGTACTTCAGTGTCTTTGCCACATTCAGCGCATACTGCCGGAAACATTTGTCGGCGAGCACCACCATTGTAGCTACCATCTCCATGTCGCTCTGCTTTTCTTGCCTGGCGGCATGATAGACAACGCTTAGGGTCATTTGTATAACCCTTGGAATGGAAGAACTCTTGCTCCTCAGCAGTGAAAGTGAAAGCAGCTCCACAATCAGAACACTGGAGCGATCTGTCTTCAAAACTCATTGGATGACCTCCTTTTCAAAATTTTAGTCTGAGCCTGGGTCATCCAATACTTGAGTAAACCTGAGATAACAAAAAAGTATGCAACGCCCTTAACTGAAACTACTTGTGCCATTATACATAAAAGAAATATTGTTTGCAAACAATCAAATTAAATCATCTAAAATGTCACCGAAGGGAGAGTTGTTAAATCACATAAAAAGTAACCGAAATTGTTTAAGATTTAGCCTGGTTATTACTTTAAAGGAGGTTAATGCCAGGCTATGGGGATGATATAGCCTTGAAGTTAAAGATGGTAAGTCCTGCCACAATCGATAGGAAACTTAAGCATCAAAGGGAGGTTTTACACCTTTCAAGGTCAAAAGGTGATTCTAAGCTAGGCTATATTTTAAAGCAGAAGATACCCGTAAAGCTTACCGAGTGGGATAGTTCCATAGTAGGCTATTCAGAAATAGACATGGTGCTGCATTGTGACTCTTCTACTGTGGGTGAATATACAAACACTTTGAGCACCACTGAGATATCCTCTGGTTGGCGGGAAGGTGATGCTATCATGAATGGCCTTTATCATAATGAGTTGAGGCTGTATAAGAACTTCTTCCAGCCAGTGATGAAACTGAAAAGCAAGGAGAGGGTAGG
>JAGGZD010000082.1 GCA_021162245.1 Dehalococcoidia bacterium
ACAGAGTATTTAAAGCAGGGATAGAGCTTTATGCCAGCGTGGGTACATATTGTGTTGACACGCAACGCATCATTCAGTTTACGGAGACAGAGATTCGGGAAGCGCTGGAGGGAGCGCCTTCGGCCCCGGTATTTGGCGAAGGCAAAGATGCGAAAGAACTGGTAGCGCGCAAGCCGGAGAGCAATACTCCTCCATGGTGTTTTCTTGGAGCCTGCGGAGTTGCGGTTTCTAACGAAGAGATATTTGAAAGTATTGTGCAGGGTTATGGTGAAATTCCCCTTGCGAATTCAATCACCGCTCCGTCTTTAGCTACATTAAATGGCATCACAGTGCAGGCAGGCTCGCCATTGGAGATATTAGCTTGCATTAAAAGTGTTGTGTTAACAAGAGAGGCACTTGAGAAAGCAGGGAGGCCAGGATTATCTGTGATGAATTGTATAGCGACTGCGGTATCGGATCAGGGAAAGATTGCCGGCAGCCAATTTGGGCTCAGGCCATCGGACGGTTGGCTTATTGGGCCAATGGCAGAGATGAAGGTTAATTTTGAGAGGTTGAATGAGATTGCTTATGTTACCAGCCTGGGTGGGCATATTGTGGTAGATGCCTCTCCTATGCTAGGTGGATATTGTGGTGGCCCTGAAGGAGCTGCAGTAACTGCTGTGGCTTATCATGTACAG
The DNA here is from genome assembly GCA_021162245.1 of Dehalococcoidia bacterium. Taxonomy (GTDB): domain Bacteria; phylum Chloroflexota; class Dehalococcoidia; order GIF9; family AB-539-J10; genus JAGMDB01. The sequence continues at coordinate 678 of JAGGZD010000082.1, forward strand.
GCAATACTTGTATTTCGTGGCTCCTGTCATGACAGTTTTCCCATTCATCTTAGAACTTCTTGCAGCACAGATAGGGCAACTTTGTGGGTAATAAATGCGAGTAGTCAAGGAATAACCAGGAATAGCCACTTTCCATTATTTAATATTTCTATTATAGGTGCAGGGCCTGAGACTGAGATGGAGTTTTATGAAAATGCTGCTTGCGTAATCGGAGCAGTAGCTTCTGGTAGTGCTGGTGTGGAATCGCCTGGTGGTGCTAAAAACGCTGTTACGGACCACCTTAGCCCCATGATATCCAGGTGGACTGCAGAAGTTGCTCATGCGGCACGAGGGATGAAAAGGGGTGAGGCGAATGAGATAGTAAAAAGGCTTTTGTTGAAATACGAAGGCAATATTGATAATCCTCCTCAAGGAAAGAGATATCAGGACTGTTACAACATAAAAACTCTGGAACCTAGTAGCAGGTATATAGAGTTATATGAAAAAGCTAAGGAAGAGCTAACTGGTTATGGGTTGAATTTCAAATACTAATTTTTCTTCCTCTTCCAATACAGAATGAACCTGGAGTGGCAGTTATTGATATATCAAACAGGTGCAATAGAAACACAAATATCTTATTTTTGTTTTAACCTCCATTCGTGTGAATACTCTATACTGATGTTTTATATAATGCTATCCTTACGGGGAGAAGGAATATAAGTTACAAAAATCAAGCACGAGTTAACTTAAGGGTATGTACGAAAAATTGACATATAAGGAGGTTATTAAATGGAGTACCCGTCTAGTGTGAACTTGAGGGACCCTGTTCAGAAGTACAGTAAAGCATTTGCCACTGAGGAAGATTTAGCGATAGCAGAAGCGGTGCATAAGTTCGTAGACAAGGAAATCATGCCTCGTCGCCTGGATTTGGATGGTGGTTTTCACCGCGATCGAAATCTGGCCGAAAAGACCCTTTACGAGATCAGGAAGAAGCTTGTGGATCTTGGGTGGCAAAGAGCATGGTTTCCAAAGGAATATGGCGGACTGGAGATGGACTCCAGCGTAACTTATGCTATTTTCACAGAGGAGCTGTCTCGAGGAGACCCAGATGTAGCCGAGCTTTTTGGAACGGCTGTATGGGGTCTTCAAGCAGCTATGCTGGTGAATAACGAGACAGTATTGAAGAGGTTTGCTCCTATCTTCTGTGGTAATGAGGTTTGCGATGGTTGTTTTGCCATGACGGAACCTGCTGGCGGATGTAATGTTGAAGATGTTTATTGTCAGCATGGACGCACCATTCAAACGAGAGCTGAACTCAAGGGCGATGAATGGGTGATAAATGGGCAAAAGCTATGGCCTGGTCCTATTATCGATTCTATAATTTATAGCACAGCTTGTACTATAGACCCTGAAAAGGGAGATGACGGAATAGTCATTATCGACGTTCCCAAAGATACACCGGGATTATCATTCAGTAAACCGGAAGAACTGATGGGAAGAGTATGTACAGCAAAAAATGGAAGCATTTTCTATGATAACGTAAGAGTCCCCAGGGAATATTGCAGTGGGGCGCCTGGAGGGCAGGGGGCATGGGTTCTTAAGCAGATGGTATCCTCACGTTTTGATAGTGCTGCTCAAGCGGTAGGCCCAGCCCAGGCCTGTCTCGAAATTGCAACAGACTACTTAAAGGACAGATATATTGTGGGTAAACCGGTGAGAGATAGATCGCTTATTGCTGCTACGATTGGCGAAATGGCTATGAAAATTCAAGCAGCCAGGAGTTACTACTTGAACGTTGCTTATATGTTTGACCATCCTGAGATATATGGAGACTCGATATCACTTCAACAGGTAGCCAGAGCCTCTGCCTGTAAGAATTTTGCAACCGAAGTAGCTGAGTGGATTTGCAGGCAAGCTATGGGATTAATGGGGTCTTACGGTTACTCAACCGGCGCCCATGTCGAAAAATATCTCCGAGACCTGCCGATAATTCGTATTTGGATGGGGGGTGTCCATGGTGCTATGTTAGATGTGGCGCGTGGGGAGTATCCTTTTGAATCCTGGTAAGTAAGAGAAACCGGTATTTGGAGTGAATCCACGAAACTGGATAGTTTAGGATAAGAAGATTTGCCAGTGTTGAGCTATCCTGTAATGGGGGATAAAAAGCATCCTGTCAGGAGAACTTAGAGGAGTTTCAGCGCTGCACATTCTGGTTTGTAGGGAAGGGTTTTATACCCTCCCGATAACATTGTGCCCCAACAACAATAAAGAAAAGAGGGAAGGCCTCAGGCCTTCCCTCTTTTAGTAAGCCTTAGAGTGTTATCACACGCGACGTGTTCTGA
>JAGGZD010000098.1 GCA_021162245.1 Dehalococcoidia bacterium
ATGCATAGCCTATCGTTTCAATCCTCACCCGACCCGAAGGCCGGGTGCAACTGCGGCTAGCCAAAATGCTAGCTGGTTTTCGCGAATTAGATAATTCCCAGGCGTGCGAGAACATATTCGGGTATCTTTTTAGCATGATCACTTATAAATACATAGCTATTATCCTCTGATGCGAACCATCCGTTTAAATAGTCTTCGCTACCGGTTCGCACTAAACTTAGACAATTAAGGGGTCGTCGAAATCTATTACCTTTTTGCATCCAAACTCCTCGACATGCTTTTCTCTCGGTTCCTGCATGTGGTAAAAGCGAAGGCTATCCTCTTCTTCCTCGATACATTTTAGGGCTTTTCGTCTCAGTTTTTCGTACTGCACTTGGTTGACCGAACACTCAAATACCGATTTCTGTACCCTTTGTCCGTAGTCAGTACAAACCCTAGCCATCTTGCGCAAGCGTCTACGGCCCCCAGCAGTCTCAGTACTTACATCATAGGTAATAATAATCCACATGCGTTACCCTCTTACTTGTAGATAAAAGGTATGTAGTGTTCCATGTCTCCTCTCAGGTGGCGGGCAAGCATTCGGGCCTGTAAGTGTGAAACCAGCCCAAGTGATATCTTGCGGTCCACCACAGGATGTAATACCTGGTCGGTCTTCCTTTTTTGATAAGCCGTTACCACCTTCTTTCTTCCTGGCTCATTCAGTAGAATGGCTCCTCCAGAGCGTAAGATGAAGTCATCTTTGTTTATCTGCCGACGGTTAATCAGGGTTAATGCCAGCCGATCACCCAGTACAGGGCGAAGTTCTTCCATCAAGTCAAGCCCTAGAGAAGGACGTCCTGGCCGAATAGCATGGAGATAGCCAGCCTGAGAGTCGAGGCCTACCCCTTCAGCACCAGCAACACAGTCATTAAGCAGCAGCGCGTACAGGAAAGAGAGCAGGGCATTCACTGGATCACGTGGTGGGCGCCTGTTTCTGCCGTTAAAATGGAATGTTACTCTATCCTGGGAAATCATGCGTCCAAACACACTAAAATAGATAGCCGCTGCCTTTCCTTCAATGCCACGTGTAGTGCCAATACTCTTGCTGGAGGCAAGATCTATTAATAACCCTGTGAATTTATCTGCTACACCCCGAAAGACCCTCTTATCTTCGGTCAATTTGGCCTCGCGCGACACCCGCAGCACCACGTGACGCACATTTTGTATTTTCCCAGCCACCATATTACGGGCAATAGACAGGGTACGCTCCTCTGATTCAATGGCTCTATATTGTTCTTGGCGTAGTAATATGTTGCCGGAAGTTGGGCCAGTTAGTCTTGCTTTAAAGCGTCCGTTCTTGCCCATCCAGACAAGCGAGCGGTTATCCTCTGCGCAGCGGTGCATGACAAATGGACTTACCAGAATATTGCCGAAGCATACAATAGCTCCCAGATGATGGATAGGAATCTGCAATCCAGTTTCGCCTTCCACCTTCACCTTCAATGTCTCGTGGTCAAGGTGTAAATATGCTCCCTGGGTCATGATGTACAAGGTATTCAATATCTGTTGCATCTAACACACCAAACCTTAAGTCACGTTATCAACAACAAACAGGGCGTGTTGTAACAGAGCTAGCTTTCTGGTATTTGCTATGGCAGCGGGCAAGCATGAGTCAGACAGCGAGCAATTCCTGCAACGTCGATCATTTACAGGCGTTGGTAGTTCTGGTTCGTTCATTAGCTTGCGCACAGCTTCTATCACAGCAAGTGTCCTTTGCCTCAGAGATGTGTTGATATTGACCTCTCGGCGCCTGCGTGAACTGAAGTGATAAATGGCTCCACGAGATACAGCTCGTCCTGACATCTCCTCTAAACACAACGCCTGACCACACAGTTGTAAATCAGCGTGTTTACCAGATCTGACAGGGCCATATTTATATTCGATGGGAAATGGAACCCCATCGTGAAACTCTACCACATCGGCTCTGCCAATCAGCCCCAAATGCTCCGACCACAAAGGCAATTCCCGCTCTATGCGGACATCTCCCACCATCTCGACTGGCTCCTCCTGCAAACTCTCATGAAGCTCCCGCCCTCGAAGGGTATATATGTTTTCATCGAAGGTCTGTTCCCTGTGAATTAAGGCACACTGCCGGGGACAATAATCATAATGTTCCAGCGAAGAAAGCATGACTGGCTCATCCGTGTCATACCAATTTTCATTACCCATTTTCACTATCCTAACCTGCTAAACTTGTAAGCGTTACGCCATTGGGCATGTTGTTTTCTTCCACCATCACTGTATAGTCGCTGAATTTACGAGGTGTCTTCACGTCTCTTTTTCGCGTAACAGTGATACGGGCAAACAGTGTGTGGGCTGGCGCATTACCCAGGCCACTCTGGTGGCTGAAAATGTATAGTCCTCGAAGAGATATCAAGCCACGTGCTGCAGAGCGATCCATGTCCCACATTTTTCTCAACGCCTCCCAGAACAGGTCAAGGTCTTCTGGTGTGCATCCAGTTTTCTTAGCGAAATGTGGTGTGAAGAAACCATGTCCTCTGTAAAGTCCATAAGGAAGCAATGCCTTGCGGCCCATGGTGCCGTGAGTCGGTGCCATATCCTCATTCTCTTCGATTGATGATTCCTTCCTGTCGCTAGGCTTGGTTAAGGCCACCCTGGTTATGCCAATGTCCAGTGGGGTAATTGGGTCTATTGAGCGTGCAAAGGTTAGCTGAATAGGTCCACAAACCTGCCCGCAATTATATGCTTTAGTGGACATCACTGCGCCGAACATACGAACGTCGAAGAAATTATCACACATCCATTTGCGTGGCTTCTCCACATCGCTCTTCCCCTTGTCCATGCCAAGTGCGGTATAAGCTCTTGCCTGCTGATCATAGAGATAGCTGTTATGCTGAACGTATATCTTGTAACGCTCTTCCTTCCCGCGCAAAATATCGACATAGTTCCGTACCTTCCGCTTAAGGCAGACATCCGTTACCAGCCCATGCATGGTCTCAGGGTCGACACGCGGCAAATTTCCGGCATCGGGGTCTCCGTTGGGGTTGCCATCGATCACATCGAACAACAGCACGAAATCATGCCGGTGGCTGATATCTGTATAGGTTTCACTGGTCATTTTTGTTTTTCCTCCTTTTATTTATATCCTGTTCTGTTTCCTATTCGTGTCGCGCCTGTTTATGGGCCCTAGCTGCAGCATGGTCGGCCGCCCGCTGGTGATAGTATCCCAGGGAGAACAGGCCCTGTTGCTCCAGCGTCAGCGTTCTGGGGAAATCGCTCAGCTTCGACTGAATTTCCTCCAGTTTCTGTTGTAGTGCTATATGTGCCCCTGGTTTATCCCGTCGTAACTTGGCCAGGTGGGACTGTGCCATCTTCATAAGCTGGCTGAACGCTCCAGCGGGGGCCGTCGAAGCTGTTCCATAGAATCGGTCAACCACAGTAGTATTAATTCCGGGTAAAGCTTCCCTTTGTATCGCTTCCAGAACAGCCAGCAGTCTTCCGCAAAGATAGGCAGGTTCATGGTTATCAAGATTGATTTGTTGCATCATATCCTCCTTTGTAGCTAATTTCTGCGATAGCAGCACCATTTTGATCAGGGCAGCACGCGATCTGGTAACCCGTCTTTCAGCCCGATTTCTATTCACAGCCCGAAACAGCAACCACTTGGGCAGGGGAATACCACTGATTGCCGTACGCATCAAGGCTTTAGGAATGCCAGGTGGAATATCACTCCATAGCGACGAAGCTTTACCAGTTTTTTGGGGAATCAAGGAGCCAGCAAGGGCGTGCAGGCCGATGGGATAGAGCTCTCCGTTTCCATTATCTATCTGTTGCATGGAAAAATACCTGGCTATATTTCTCTGGACATTCGCTACTGTGCTTTCTACCCAATCCCTGACTACCACCCTGCCTCCGCTGGCTGATAATGCCGTGGCATAGAAGTCATTAGGCTCTATTTGAAAATGGCTGGACTCTGTTTTCACAGACTCCAGCAACTTCTTCACATCCTCTGGCTGAGGGTCACTCAGCATGGAGGCGGGATCGAATTCCATATCATTTCGTGTCCAGAACAGGTAGATAATCGGACCTATTCGCAGATGAGATTTCTCGTCCTTGATAAGGGAATCAGTGGCTTTGGCATAGCGCTCTGCGCAATACTGGCAGATGGGAGAGTTGAGTGCCGCCTTGAGACAATATGATTCCCCTGAACTATTATTAACCGAAACCAAAGCCATGCCTGAGGCCTGTCCGCCGGGGATTCCCTTGATTTTGAATGGATGTCTTTCCGCAGGCGGTTTTAGTTTTCCACAAATCAGGCATTGTGTAGTCTTTCTCTTGATAGCTTGTCTGTCCGCCCAGAACCTCTCTACGTTTGGCAGTTCAAATGGAATGACATCGCCAACACAAAACGAGAATATATCTGTGGAGTCAAAATCTTCGGGCAGTTTGATGTTCCCTGTGACCATATTATCGAGGAATTTAGCCACTGCATGGACAGAAGATTCGCCTGTTGCACTTGCGCATTTGTGGACGAGTTCGACAAATTCACGGTGGCAATTAGAAGCACGCTGGCGTTTATCCTCGTTCGCTTCTGGCGGCGACAACCCAAAGACATATTCGCTGTTGCCTACCAGTAGTTTGGGCACGATGCCGGATGATACCAAGGCGTGAGGAGCCGAATATTTCTTTCCTCGATTTTTGCCCCCTGTTTCCTTGCCTGCAGTCTGCTTGAATCCGATTAGGTGACCCTCGTAGTCAAGGTCTATGAGCCATTTGATTCTGGTTTTGATATACATCTCCGGTGGTAGGGAAAGCCGCTGTGAATGTTTAACCAGTTGCTCAAGTAGCATTTGTTCCCACCTCAGTTTGATAAAGCTCTGAAGGGATATTGAGGATCCCTTTCTCCAGCCTGGCATGGAAGAATACTGGTTGTGGCATATCGTCCCCAGTATAATGCATGTCAAACAGCATCAGCCCCAGGTCGTCAGTGATTTCTATGGGAGTATCCTGCTCAGCGGGAGTTCCAAACGAGGCGGGGAATTCACGACAACCCAAATAAGGGGTATGATAGCATTGTCCTCTTTTCACTCGCCTGCGGAACTGGTCACGATATTTCGCCACGTTTTCATTCTGTGCGCGTGGCTGGAGTACCACATCTGCCCAGATGACATAGGCAACGTCCCTCAATGCCAGAGTATGCCGTTGGGCACGGTCACCATCGGCAGCAAAATGTCCTTCGCCCTTAACACTCCATGCTTTCACTGAGCTGATAAATATTTTACTATTGACTTCGTTGCGCAGTATGGAGAAATGTTGGATAGGTTTAAGCACGGCGATCTCCCTTACATGCCAGTGAAACTCCGGCTTCCAGAAAATCGCCTCCAGCACCCCCCGCGCCGCTGATGGAGTCATCAGTGGATAGCTCACCCGCTCTACCTTCATCTCCGGCCGTGTGAAGCAGGCAAATTCTCCCCAGACCTTTACTTCAAGTGGTGGTCCTGTATTCATATTTCACCTCCTGTAATAATATCCCCATAAACTATCGTAACCCCTGCTCGCTACACAATCAAGTCTTCAGGATTCAAGTTTCTCTGAACAACGCCTCGCACTTTGTCATAACCCCCTTTCCATTCATATAATCCAGGTAATATCTCGTCAAGTAATCCTTCTTGCTGCAAATTTGTAACTTGATGTTCGCGTATGTTGACAATGTATGGCTGAAGGCGGCGAATAAGCCAGCGTGGATTTTCAGTGTCGTGGGATACTGTAGCTAGAAGGGAATCAACGCTGCTTGGGTTATCTGCACTTCGATAACGAACCACCGCTGGTACTGTATCATCTTCGATTATGTGAAATCGTTCAGCCACCTCCTGAAACATGAAGGATTCGCGTTTCTTCTGAATTTCCTCTCTATCGGTCTCGACTGCCTGGTACAGGCGCTGAAAATACCTTCTATAAATATCGGGGTCGTGCAGGTCGATATTCTTCTGGGTTAGCAGTTCCATAGCTATATCGGTGCCAGTACGATAAGCTCCTGGGGGAAGACTTCCTTCCAGGGGGACATATATTATTACTCTCCCCTTGTCCATGTGCCCTTCTCTGTTACACCTGCCTGCAGACTGAACGATTCTGTCGAGCGGGCCCACAGCGCGCAGCACCACGGGAAAATCTATGTCAACTCCCGCCTCAACAATCTGCGTAGTTACAAGGTGGCATGGCTCGCCATTTGTTAATCGGCGGTGCACCTCGGAAATCACAGCACGACGGTGTGCTCCGCATAGTAACGTGGAGAGATGCAGCGCATCTGGTTCGTCAAGAGTATTGAGTAAGGATAAGGCATCCTTTCTGGTATTCAACACAGCCATACTCTGTTCCGAGCGGCGCATTTCGTCAGCTACTCTGGTCCAATCCCATTCTTCGTTCACCATGGGCAACTGGTAATTCACTCGTTTCAGAGCACTGAAATACCACTGGGAATTCGGTACTATGTCCCTGATATCGGTAAAACCAGCGATATAAGGCCCCTTTTCAAGGGCTGGCTGGGTGGCAGAACAAAGCACCACCGTTACATGATAATTAGTTGCAAGCTCTTTTAAAACATTCAGACATGGTTCAAGTAGCCGTTCAGGAAGAATTTGTACCTCATCGAGGATAAGGACACTTCTGGCGATGTTATGCAGCTTTCGGCACCGTGACGGCCGGTTTGCAAACAGGCTTTCGAACAACTGAACTGTAGTTGTTACCACTATGGAGGCATCCCAGTTTTCACTGGCGAGCCTGGCTCGTAACTGCCATTTATCAGGACATTCTGAATTATCATCCCAGTTTACTCCGCTGTGATGTTCCAGAATTGATTCGTTCCCAAGGGTATTCCTGTATGCCTCTGCTGTCTGGTCAATAATACTGGTGTAGGGGATGGCGATTATAATTCTCTCGAGATCATATGCCAGAGCATGCTTCAAAGCGAATGCCATTCCTGAGAGGGTCTTTCCTCCACCCGTTGGTACCGTAAGGCGGAATATTCCCTGGGGCATGTTTGCCGCTTCCAGGCAATGCCGGTAAATCTCATGTCGAAACTGGTTGAGGCGATCATGTTTCACTCCTGAGATGTGATTTGCCTGGAAACGCAGCCACAGTTCGGTCAACGAAGGTGGTTCTACGTTTCTGGCATCAGCTTTATTACCGGCAAGATAAGCCTCGGTATCGAGGAAATCAGCATCTACCAGGCAACTGAATAACATTCTGATAAACAGCTCAACTTGCAGTTTGCTCTTCGGAAATTGGGGTATGCTGAGCAGGGAGTCAGGGGTAACTATTGAATTCATTATTTCCCTGGCACGTGACAGGGCTGCCGAAACCGTAGGGTCGTCTTTTTTCCGCTGAAGCCTGGCTTTCAGGTCTGGCTTATTGGGGAGCCCACCATGGTGGCCAGCTACTGGAAATGCCAGCAGGTTGTGGTAATTAGCAGCGAATATGGCGCCTGCACTTGAATGGTCGGGGCCGTGTGCCGGAGAGGGGTTGTGAATGTATCTCTGGAATGCAGGGTTGAATTTCCCAAGGTCATGCCATAGCCCCACCCATTTGCCCAAATCACCTGCTCCATACTTAGCTGCGTACTTAGCTGTCAGAGCTGCGACCGCTTGCAGATGAGAAATGAGGCTATGTTTGTAGCCTTCGTTATTCTGTGAATGTGCTAATTCCTCCATGGCAGTAACCTGTTTTTGTTCCCTTAACTTAAATTAACATTCAGTGTCTTGTTCCTGCAAGTCCTCTGCCCATATGGGAAAGGGTGAATTAGGCAAAAACGCAGAGGCGACGCCTCTCCCTGGCTCAGCTATCGATATCGAGGGCGAATGAAATGGCTGTGTTAACCAGCGCCATTTTGCTGTGGGGTAATGTGGTGATCCGTTTGTCCAGGAGAGATTTCGGGATTGTCATGATGTTATCCAGGTTAGCTACGCATTTTTCGGGCACGCCATCCTCTATATCCAGTGGAACCTCCACGGGGATGCTCCGTATAGTGCGAGTCAGGGCAGATACTGTAATCGAGGTTCTCACCTGGTACGCCGCATCGCGGGAGAGAAGAAGCACGGGACGTCTGCCAGCGGGCGGGGGCAAATTTGCCCACCATACTTCGGAGCGGCGCATTTACCACGACTCCTCGTTGAGAACCTGTCCTGCCAGGGCCGTCTGGCTTTCTGCCAGCAGCGGCTCTTCGGGCAGTCGCTCATACCCCTTCCTGTAAACCTCATCCATTTGCTCATATTCGACTTGTTTTATATATTGCTGACAGGCCAGCCGAATAAATTCTGCGCGGGCTTGTCCTCGTTTTTTGGAGCTAACGTTCAAAGTGTCGATAAGGTGCTCGTCCATGGGAACCTGTATTATCTTTTTAGCCATAATAATCCTCCACATAAACTTCCACAATATCTTACACAATGAGGGGCGGAAGTGCAAGAGGGAGTTTAGTTGTTCCTCGTGTTTCCTTTTGCTGTTCGGGGAGAGAAGTCCCTGGCTGCCTCTACCGTGAGCGCCAGGCTCATCAAAAAATCATCGTGCCCTTCGGACTGGTCAACGTAGAAATTCATTGTCTGGTTAGGGCGATATTGCGCTCGTGAGCGCTCCAGTTGAAACATCATTTCCCTGTATTCGTTGGAGCCGTCCTGCCTGTATAACTTAATCCTGCTGCTGTTGGCAAAGGAAAGCACTTCAAACCCCATGTCCGATTTGCTTTTCTGTGTAAACACGAAAGGCTTTACCCTGCTGCCCAGCTCTTTTCTCAAGAAACTGGCTACCGGCTGGCCGATGCCCGTGGCGTCAACGACAATTCGCTGACAATTCCACTTCTTCAATGCGTCCACTATCTGTGGGTATAACTGGCTGTGCGGCGTGCCCGTCCACTGGTATTGCTCTACGATATTAAGTTTTGGCTCCGCCAGGGAAGCGCTGGAACGTTGGGAGGTATCTACCTGCGCAATGGTGATGACGGTGGAGTCCTGCTTAGGCCTGGCAGCGGTGAGAGCTGCCTTCTCGTCTCCCTCTCTCTCACCCGCCAGGTCTATGCCGGCAATGTAATGTGCCTTGCTGTCCTGTGGGCCCTTGAGCCGTGGATGTGTGCCCATCATCAGAACGATTTGCTGGCGTGAAAGGAAGCCTCCACCTCCCTTGATAGGCAATAAGGCGTATTGAGTGCGAAACAGGGGGTGGCTCTCTCCCAGCCTGGCTCTCTCCGCCTTAACGAATTTCAGATATTCCTTGTTGGACTTTCCCACCTGTTGCCAGTCGTATCTGAAATGGCGCTTGACTCCGTCCTTCTTCTCCAACTCAAGGTTGCTCTGCTTTATCTCCTCGAGCAAGGTAGTATCGTCCCATGTGGTGCCGTAATGTATGGTGGTGACGTTGGTGGATGAGCCCATTGGCCTGAACTCCTTGCTGTATTTCTCTTTGTTAACATCCTGTGATTCGTCAATCTCAAGTAATATATCGGCTGTATGCCCCACGACGCTGCTTGATTCCTCGGCTGACAGGAATACTTCCCTGGCGCTGCCCAGGACGATGATATAACCCATTTCAGTATGAAATATGCCGTCGAAACCAAAATCGCTTAACCTCTCTTTCAATCGCTGCATTGATATAATCGTTTGCGGCTTGAAGGTGGGCGAACACTTGACGAGGCTGCCGCCTTTTGCCATGTAAAGGGTCAGTAACAGAACCTCCAGGTGCGCCGACAGCTCGTTCTTACCTCCCTGCCGGGCAATCTCCACGGAGAAGGTCAAGCCCCTGCCGTTCTGGATGCTATCCATGACTGCCCTGGCCACTTCTTCCTGGTACGGTCTTAAAATCATTTCAACTTCATGCCAACGCCCATGCCCACGCCGATGCCCAGCGGACCGGCTACCTCGGTGAACACCTTGGCGATGGCCTCCTTGAGAGAGTTCTTTTGCTCCTTGCTGATCTGGTACCTGGTTTTCACCATGCGTGCGATGGTATTAGCTGCCTCCATGTGAAGGTCAATCCTGTCTGGCTCGTCCTGTACTAATTCTCTCAACTTTACCCTGAGGATGGCTATTTCCTGGTCAATGCCCTCGACATAGCTGGCTTCCTCCAGTCCGAGCTTCTCTGCCTCACTCAATGCCCGGCTGTAAAATCCGTGCTTCAGGACGTTCTGGTTGCCCTTTTGGCCGCCTTTCTTTCTTGCCATTCTTTTTCTCGCCTTGCTGTTTTCCTCTGGAGGAAGGGGAAAGAGGTTTTCCTGCCTGGCATGTAACGACACTACTTCGACTTCCTTTGTTTTCTTTTCTTTCTGCCATTTCGCTTCGTGCTTGCCTTAACCAGCCCATAAACCAGCCTGTGAGCTGCCAGGTCATAGTGTCCATTAAACAGGAGCGCCCTTAATGATTTTACTTCAGCCATAGCCCCTCCTTTTTCGTGTTAGTTTCCCTGCTCTGTCGGCTTGCTTATCATTAGTATAAGCATTGCTTACTAATATGTCAAGGGGGAGAATAATGCCCTGCACCGCCCCGAGGTGGGGATAAACCCCGCCACCAATAAACAGTTGGCAGTTAGCGGTTTAACTATCAACCATTAGTTATTAGCTGTTAACTGAATGAAAGTAGGGGAGGGTTTTATACCCTCCCGTGGTAGCCCTGTCGCCAGGCCCCACACCACCCAAAAACGCAGATGAACCCCCGCCACTGCTGGACATGAGAGAGTACTGTCCATTTGCATTGACAACATGACTATCTGATAGTAGAGTAGATATATAAAGATGAAAGTAATACATATTGTAATGAATGCAATAGATAAAGTATGAAATAAATGGCTTGCGCCCGTAGAAAATAAGGGAGTAAAGATAAAAGAAGGATAATCACATGAGAAGGTATTTTGCGCTGCTCATGTGCATGGTCTTGCTTTGTGTCGCCATCTTTCCCGTAGCTGTTTCTGCTGGTGATTCGAAAACGCTGAGAGTAGGCCTATATGAAAACCCGCCAAAAATATTTACCGATAGCGAAGGCAATGTGTTGGGGTTCTGGCCCGACATTATAGAATACATCGCATCAGAGGAAGGATGGGAAATAGAGTATATCCATGGTACCTGGGCAGAATGCCTGGAAAGGTTGGAAAAGAATGAGATAGATGTAATGCCGGACACTGGCTTTACAGAACCGCGAAGTAAAAAATTTGCCTTTTCAAATGAAACGGTGCTTGTAAGCTGGTCGATGGTGTATGCTCAAGAAGGTGTTGACATACAATCCATCCTTGACCTGGAGGGCAAGACGATAGCAGTTTTGAGGGGCAGTGTGAACGTTGAGGGACCGGAAGGAATAAAGGAAATCGTCGGGGAGTTTGACATTGACTGTACCTTTACTGAAGTGGATAGTTACACTAAGGTCTTTGAGTTACTGGAAAGTAAAAAGGCTGATGTAGGAGTGGCCAACAAGGATTTTGGCAGCAAATACGAAGAAGATTTTGATGTTGTGGGGACTCCCATCGTATTCCAGCCTGCTCATATACAATTTGCCTTTACAAAGGACTCCGGCTTAACGCCGTATCTCATCGAAAGAATTGATTATCAGATGAAAGAGTTGAAGGCAGACGGGGGTTCAGTTTACTATCAGTCGATGGAAAAGTACCTGGGGGTGAAGCCCGAAGAAAAACCTGTTGTTCCTGGATGGGTAAAATGGCTGCTGGCTGGTGTGGGAGGGCTGGCACTTCTGTTTTTTGGAGAAAGTCTTATCCTGAGGTCCCGAGTCCTATCCAGAACGAAAGAGCTGAGACAGAAAATTACCGAGCGCAGGCAGGCGGAGTCTGAACTAAAGCAAACCATAGATAGACATCGCCTTCTGATGGACAATTCTGTCGATGGGGTATGGTTCAGCGTATTCGAGGAGCCGATCGACATTACACTGCCCGAGGAGGAAATTGTGCGGCTCATGGCTGAGCGCGAAGTCATAGTTGAGGCAAATGATGCCCTGGCGAAGATGCAAGGCTTCGATAGTGGCTCTCAATTGATAGGGAAATACTGGTCAACATTAGAAAGCGCGGAAAATAATTTGCAGGCTAACGTGGTAATGGTGAGATGCGACTACGGATATGATAGGCGTATACATGCAGGGAAGGACTCGGAGGGAAATACAGCTTATTTTGAGAATTCGGAGGTGGGTAATATTGTGGATGGTAAACTGGTAAGCGCTTTTGGCATGACAAGAAATATCACAGAGCGTGTGCGGATGGAGACGGAGAAGAAAGAAGTAGAACACATGGCATATATAACCAGTAGGCTGGCGTCTATTGGTGGGATGGCTGCGGGCATTGCTCACGAGATAAATAACCCACTTACCTCGGTTATTGGTTTTGCTGATTTGTTGCTGGAGCGGGAGGACGTGCCCGACGATATCAGGCAATCCCTGGAAGTTATTCACAGCGGCTCCGTGCGCGTGGCTGATATTGTCAGGCAACTGCTTACTTTCGCTCGCCAGGATAGAATAAAGAACGAAGGTGTCAACGTTAATGAGATAATACAGAACACGTTAGCTATGACGGCTTACACAATGAAATCTGAAAACATAGAGGTGGAAACATATCTTGCCGATGGCCTGCCTGGCACTATGGGCGCCGCAGGCCAGCTTCAGCAGGTGTTCCTTAATATAATCGTAAACGCTGATGCGGAGATGAAGAAAGCTCACGGCAAAGGCAAATTACAGGTTAAAACGGAGGCTATAGACGATACTATCCGTATATCATTCAAAGATGATGGGCCGGGGATAGCTCCTGAGATCCTGGACAGAATATTCGACCCCTTCTTTACTACCAAAGATGTAGGTGAAGGAACGGGGCTTGGCTTGAGTATCTGCCACGGTATCATCGCTGAACATCGGGGTCGCTTATATGCCAGGAGCGAGTTAGGACATGGAGCTACCTTTATTGTGGAATTGCCCGTAATCGCTGTTCAGGAGCAGGGGGAATTAACTGAAACGGTGGTTGACGAGGCAGAAAAAGTGGCCGGCGCAAAAATACTGGTGGTGGACGATGAGCCGGGAGTTCGAAAATTCTTGAAACAAGTGCTAACCGCCCGGGGGCATAATGTGGAAACTGTGGACAATGCTGAAGAAGCCCTGGAAAAAATTAAGGGCGGGAGATGTGACCTTATCCTGACGGATATCAAGATGCCGGGCATGAGTGGCATAGAATTGTATAAAAATGTGCAAAAAATATCTCGGGCTTTAGCCCGCAGAGTGATGTTCATTACAGGCGACGTCATATCCGTAGGCACCATGGATTTTCTATCCAGGGCTGAGGTAGCTCATATTACCAAGCCCTTCGATGTTGAAAAACTGGTGAAGGATATAAACCACATGTTAGTTGAGAGCAGGAGGTAAATGTAAAAATGGCTAAAAAGAAAGAAACGGTATTAATTGTCGATGATGAGAAGGATATCAGGTCTCTTCTTTGGCAGAAACTAAAAGTCGAGGGCTACCGTTGTGAAGAAGCGGAGAGTGCCGATGATGCTCTGCATAAGATGAAAACCAAACCTGTGGACCTGGTGCTTCTGGATATCAGGATGCGTGGCAAGTCCGGGGTGGAGCTGTTGCCGGAAATAAGAGATTCCTATCCTGACACGGCGGTAATTATGGCTACCGTCGTTACAGATATGAGTACCGCCATCCAGTGCATGAGGCAGGGAGCGTACGATTACTTATCCAAACCATTTAACCTGGATGAAGTTGTTTTTAGTGTGAAACGGGCTCTGGAGAAAAGAAGGCTCGAGCTTGAAAACAAGGATTACCAACAACATATGGAGCAGAAACTGAAACAGCAGGCGAAGGAGAATCGTCAGCTCTTTCTTGGGGCTATGCAATCGCTGGTTTTTACCGTTGAAGCCAGAGATAGCTATACTGCTGGACATTCTCGCAGGGTAACTGAAATTGCCGTGGCTATAGGCAAGAAACTGGGCCTCAGCGACGAGGAACTGGAAAACCTGTATTGGGGCAGTTTATTGCATGACATCGGTAAGGTTGCTGTGAATCCTGCCATTGTGAACAAACCGGGTAAATTGACCGCTGCTGAGTATGAGCATATTATGACTCATCCCGCGATTAGCGCCAGTATAATGCAGCCGGTAGTCAGGAACGAGGAAATAACTCAGATAATCGAGCATCACCACGACCGCTATGACGGTGGTGGACTGAATCAGAAAGTCAAAGGCAATGATATACCTCTACTGGCCAGAATTGTCTCGGTGGCCGATGCTTATGATGCCATGACTTCCACCCGACCGTATCGTGCTGCCTTGCCGCGGGAGCAAGCATTAGCTGAAATTGTAAGGGAGACAGGGAAGCAGTTCGACCCACTGATAGCCAATGTATTCCTGGAGATGTCCGAAGCCGATGTAGTGCCGGAGAAAAAGAAAATACTCATTGCCGATGATGAGCCAAGCGTCAGGCTGTTGCTGAAAAGTGTGCTGAGCAGCGACTATGCGGTGATAGAGGCAAGCGATGGGCAGGAAGCAGTAGAAGCAATACGAAAACATAAACCTGCTCTTGCCGTCCTGGATATATTTATGCCTAATGAAGATGGCGTGCAGGCGTGCTATGAAATTAAAGCCGATTCAGCCACTAAAGATATTCCTGTGATTATGCTGACTGCCATAGACCATGACTTAAACAGGAAGCTCCTCGCCGAAATGGGTGCGGAGCAGTACCTGACCAAGCCATTTAAACCCCGGGAATTGCTGGATGTAATTGCTAAATTGGTGAAATCTTAAGGCGGGGGTAAACTCTGTATTCCCTGGCAACTGACCAGACGCACGGAGGTATTATGAGCAGAGAGAAGATGGATAAAAGGCTGCTGGAAGTGGAAGAGAAGTATCGATTTTTGCTGGACGAAGCGCCGGTGTCGATATGGTTCACGGTATATGAAGAGCCGATCGACATTACCCTGCCTGAAATGGAAATTGCGCGGTTAATAAACGAGACAGGGGTTATAGTTGAGGCAAATGGCACTGTGGCCAAGGAATGTGGCTTCGACGAAGTGTCTCAGCTTATCGGGAGGCACTGGAGCGAGTTTGTATCTTTCGAGGAGAATGAAGAGTTCTACCTCAAATTCGTTAGAAGTAACTATAACATTCGTGGTAATAGATCCGTTGAGACAGACAGGGAAGGGAATATTTCCTACAATGAGATCTCGCTTTTGGGCAATATTGTCGATGGCAAACTGGTGAGCTCTTTTGGAGTGGGAGGTGATATAACCCGACGTGTACAGGCGGAGGAGGAACTGAAGAAATCGAATGAGATGTATCAAACTCTGATGAAGAATTCCCTCGATGGGATATGGTTCAGCGTATATGAAAAACCGATAGATATCACCCTGCCGGAGGCGGAAGTCGTACGGCTGATGGGCGAGCGGGAAATCATAGCCGAGGCGAATGATGTCGTGGCGAGAATGCATGGCTTCGATAGTGGCTCTCAATTGACAGGGAAGCGCTGGGCAGAATTAGACTCCGATGAATATTCTTTGCAGGCTGCCACGGAAATGGTGAGAAACCACTATAAAATCGGCAGCTATGTATATACAACCGAAGACTCGGAAGGGAATATACGTTATCTTGAGGAGTCGGATATAGGCAACATTGTGGATGATAAGCTGGTAAGTTCCTTTGGCGTTGTGCGCGACATCACGGAGCGCAAGAAGATGGAGGAGAAGCTGAAGGGAAACGAAAAAAAATACCGTTTGCTTTTTGAAACAGCCCCAGACGGCATAGAATTATTGGATTCGCAAGGCAATATTGTGGATTGCAATAAGGCAGAGGAAATGCTGATTGGTTTCAGCCGGGAAGAAATAATCGGGAAACATACAGCTGCCTTTTTCAGTGAAGACAGCAAAGATATATTCCGCAAGACCTATCCACTGGTGAAAAAGAATGGCTATGGCCAGGGCGAAATAAAGATTATTTCCAAAGGTGATCGGGTAATTAACGTCTGGAGAACGGCAAGTGCAATTTATGACGAAAACAAAGAGTTTGTTGGTGCATTGACTTATAATCGTGATATCACCGAGCGCAAGAAGACGGAAGAGAAACTGAGGGAATCAGTAGAGAGGTATCGTTTTCTGATGAACAATTCTCCTGATGGAATATGGTTCAGCGTATTCGAGGAGCCGATCGATATCACCCTGCCCGAGGCGGAAGTCGTACGGCTGATTGGCGAGCGGGAAGTTATAGTCGAGGCAAATGACGTCCTGGCGAAGATGGAAGGCTTCGATAGTGGCTCTCAATTGACAGGGAAGCGCTGGGCAGAATTAGACTCCGATGAATATTCTTTGCAGGCTGCCACGGAAATGGCGAGAAACCACTATAAAGTCGACAGGCGTGTGTACACAGAGAAGGACTCGGAGGGAAATATAGCTTATTTTGAGGAGTCGGAGGTGGCCAATATTGTGGATGGCAAGCTGGTAAGCTCCTTTGGCATTTCGCGTGACATCACCGAGCGCAAGAGGATGGAGAAAGAAAAAAAAGAGCTGGAGCAGAAAGCTCAGCTTGCCAGCCGACTGGCTACAGTCGGTGAGATGGCATCCGGCATTGCCCACGAGATAAACAATCCTCTTACCGGCGTTATTGGTTTCTCCCAGTTGCTGGCACAGAGGGAGGATATGCCTGAAGATATTAAGGAGCAACTGGGAATTATCGCTGAGGGGAGCCAACGTGTGGCCAGTATCGTAAGCAGGCTACTCGCCTTTGCCCGTCAGC
>JAGGZD010000056.1 GCA_021162245.1 Dehalococcoidia bacterium
GCAGGGTGCATCCGTGCTGTTCTCCATGATGGTAACAGGCCTGCGAACAGTGGAACTCCGATGCCTACCATTATCCCCACGCCCACTGCGGGCCAATGTGGCTCGGTGATTATAAATGGCAGCTTGAGCTGGCTGGCATACATTGTTGTGAGTGCATGGGCAGTGGCATGGCCGAGTAATGCACCGAGGGCCGAGCCGACTACCCCCACGATCAGGGCAAAGCCCATGTAGTGGATGAGAGTCTGTATCTTGCCATAACCCAGAGCCCGCATCAGGCCAATTTGCACACGTTGTGACTCTATCAGGCGGCTGAGCAAGGTGTAAACGTCCAGGGCGGCCGTAAAAAGGAAAAACATGGGAAACAGCACGGCCATTTGTTTGTACTTATTAACTCCCTGTTTCATTAAATAGTTGCTTAACTGGTCATTTCTCTCAATCACGTAAGCCGTGCGGACTCCATGTATGACATCCATCTTTTGCGTGCTGATAGCTACGGGCTCATCTTTGCAGATTAGCCTGTTTATGTGGTATCTGCGCATAATCTGGCCGACCTCGTGGACGCCCTCATCGCTGTCTGTGTTCGGATCGAGCTTCAAGTTGATTTCATTGATTAGTCCCTTCATTGTAAATAACGCTTCGGCTCTTGCCTGTGGCATGAAGATGATGCCGAAAGTGCCTGGTGTGCTAAACAACTCCTGGACGTTCTTGGAAACCCAGATGTATTCGGGACTGACGACTGTGCCAGCTATTTTGAACCGTGCCTGGTAGTCTTCTCTCTTGATGGTGAGCCAGTCGCCGGGGTGGAGGTTATGGAATTCCGCAAAGCGTTTCTCTATCAATATCTCTCGTTCCGAGTTGGGACTGAGGTAACTTCCGCTCTCAATCTGCACGTCGTTTATCTGGGGATGCTGGCCCGGTGGCAGCGAGACGACTCTTCCCGACACCTGCTCGCCGGTTTCCATTTCCATATCGATGGTCACGTCTCTGACAATGCGGCCTTGTGCCAGCACGCCAGAAATGTCATTTATTTCTCTGGCTGCCCTCTGGCTTACATAATCCACTGATATCCAGTAGTCTGCCATGCGCAGTCGCTCATAGGAACGTTTGAGAGAGCTGTCGAGGTTTTGGTAGGCTTCATAAGAGGCAACGAAGGTGGCTATGCCGAGGGTGATAATGAGAGTCACGGCGCTAAACTATGCCCTGGATGCTATAATATCGCGCAGAAGCTTTCGGTGAATCTTTGACACCGTTACCATTTAAGCCTTTCAGCGTCCAGTGGGTGGGTATTGTGGGTTATCTCTGCCACCTTGCCGTCGCACAGGTGTACCACGCGGTGGGCAATGTCGCCTACGGCAGAGTTATGGGTGACCACACCCACGATCTTCCGCTCTGTTTCGTTGAGAACTTTCAACAACTTGTAAATGCGTTTGCCCGTCTCAAAATCCAGGTTTCCTGTGGGCTCATCGCACAGCAACACAGGAGGATTGGTAGCCAGGGCTCTGGCTATGGCGACACGTTGATTCTCGCCGACGGAGAGCTCGCTGGGAAAATGCTTCATGCGTTCCTGGAGTCCTACCTCGTGCAGTAGCTCTTCGGGCGACCTGTGCTGCACCACCAGCTCTGCGGCAAATTCCACGTTTTCTCCGGTAGTCAGTGTGGGGATTAAGTTGAAAAACTGGAAGATAAAGCCGATTTGTTTGCGGCGGAACCCTGTGAGCTGGTTCTCCGACATCTGCGTGATGTCGATGTCGTTGACCACGATTCTGCCCGAACTGGGAGAACCCAGCCCTCCAATGAGATTGAGCAGAGTCGTCTTCCCCGACCCGCTGGGGCCCGGGAAAACGATGAATTCTCCTGCAATTATGTCGAGGTTGATTCCTCTCAGTACCGGCACCTGGAGCTTGCCTATGCGGTAGTTCTTGGAAACCTCTTTCAGCCTGATCCTGGGTTCCCTGGCATCTGGCTGTATTTCGCCTGGCTCTGCTGCGTGAGGCATAGGTTGTCCCCCTGCTGCTTCATCTTTTTCGATGCTCCGATGATCGCTTGTGCCGCAATAATGCCCCACACTGGGTGTGCAGTATCGAGTTTAGTATTACACAGTTGCTAGCTCCTTTCAAGGCACATCTATGTGGTGTCCCGAGCACGCAATACGCTTTTTTGAGTTGTGGATATGAACTAAGTTTGACTGCAAACAACTGCAGAGAATTAATCAGGAAATAGTTGTATTTCAGGCTATGTTTTGATACTATTAGTTGTATATACAACTAATAGTATCGTTCACGATTTCAATAACTTATGCAGAATCACAGTCTGGCTCTGGCTAACGAACCTGTAAAAACATTGTTATGGAAACTCTCTGTTCCAGCGATGGCAGGCATGTTTGTTATGTCTCTATACAACGTGGTAGATATGATTTTCGTTGGTCGGGGAGTAGGCGCTCTGGCCATTGCCGGCGTTTCTGTAGTTTTTCCTCTCCAGATGTTCACCATGGCAATTGGTATGATGATCGGGATGGGAACGTCATCCCTCATTTCCAGGAGCATGGGCGCTGGCGATATGAAGCGAGCAGAACGTGCGCTGGGCAATGCCATTTTTCTGATTCTTATTCTTGGAAGCACGTTAACGATTGTGGGATTAGCAAAAACCACTTTCTTCATTTATCTCTTTGGTGCTACGGATGATGTTTTTCCCTACGCAAAAGAGTATATGGATGTAATTCTTTTCAGCGTGGTGCTGCACGAATTCGCTATGTCATCCAACGGTATCATCAGGGCCGAAGGCAATGCCCGTGTTGCAATGGTAAGTATGTTCATAGGTGCCTTGGTAAATATTGCACTTGACCCAATTTTTATATTTGCTCTTGGCATGGGTGTTCGGGGGGCAGCAATTGCAACAGTTATTGCGCAGGCTGTGACGACGCTATATCTTCTGCGTTATTTTCTTTCTGGGAAAAGCTCTCTGCGAATCAGGGTGAAGAATTTTCTTCTGGAGTGGGCTGTGGTCAAACAAATTGTGTCCATAGGATTTGCCTCCTTTATAAGGACTGCAGCAACAAGTTTTATCGCTGTTATCATTAACAGGACGCTGGCTTCCTATGGTGGGGGCATTTCCATAGCGGTATTTGGCGTGATACGTCGGGTGATGATGTTTGCCGCAATGCCGAGCATGGGTATTGCCCAGGGGCTCCAGCCGATTCTTGGCTTCAGCTACGGCGCAAAGCGTTACGACAGGGGGATAGAAGTAATACGCAAGTCCGCTATTATTGCAACAGTGTTTTCTGTGGCTGCTTTTGGGATTTTACTATTTTTTCCCGGCCCGATTATGCGTATTTTTTCCACAGATGCTGTTCTCCTGTCACAGGGCACCCACGCGATGAAGCTGGCCTTTTTAGCATTTTGGCTGGTCGGATTTCATATGGTCGGCTCAACTATCTTTCAGGCAATCGGCAAGGTAATTCCAACATTCATTCTTGCTACATCCAGACAAATTCTCTTTCTGATTCCATTGATATTAATTCTTCCTCGTTTCTTCCAGCTTGACGGGATATGGCTGTCAATACCAATTGCCGATGCCTTATCTTTTAGCATAACGCTTGTTATGGTCATCCCCCAGATGCGCGAGTTCAAGAGGCAGCAAGCTCTAATCGAAGAGGGCGATGTGATATGTACGAATCATTAGGTAAATGGATTTCAATCATTCACAGGTATAGCCGCAATTTTGTAGACAAAGAGTTTGCCGAGTTCGATATTAAGGGTGGGTATCTACAGTTTGTTCACGCTCTTTATCGGCATGATGGGTTAAGCCAGGACGAGTTGAGCGAGGCGCTTGGCATGGATAAGACCACCACGGCGCGGGTGATTAAAGAGCTGGTGGAGTTGGGGTATGTGGCCAAGAAACATGATTGCCATGACAAACGCTTTTACAGGCTTTCCCTGACAGCTAAAGGAAAAGATATCGTGCCCAGACTGGAGAGGACTTTGAAACGCTGGACTGAAATTCTCGGCACTGGATTTACACAGGATGAAAGACGGCTTGCCATCACTCTGCTGAAGAAAATGGCCGAGAATGCCGCAGCATTCAAGCAAAGAGGGTTTAGTTAAGAGCGGGGTGGTTCACGAAGACAACTTCAGAGCAAAATATAGACGAGTTTTCTGATTGTGGAATGCTAATCACGGTTATGCCGCAGGAATATTGCGCAGACCAGACTTACCATAAGTATTGCGATTCCGGCGCTGGTGAAGGTCGGCTGGAAGCCAAAGCGGTCGACGCAGTTGCCTATAAGGGGGGAAAATATGCCGCCGGCCTCCATGCTTGCAAAATAGTAAATACCAAGTATTGTTGAGCGACGGTGCTCCGGAGTCTGGCTAATGATGTAGGATTCCGATGCTGGCATGCGAATGTATATGGCTATGCCAAACATAAGTAGCACAGCGCCAATTCCCAGGCCAGAGGGCACTATATTTAACAGGTAAATCAGTGGGCCTGTAACAAGGCATGCCACCAGCGCCACGCTGATTTTGCCGATGCGGTCCGATATATGTCCTCCCAGTGGGCTTGCCCACAGTCCGGCAGAATAGATAATGGACAAGAACGATGCGGCTGTTGCTTCAGCAACGCCAAAGTGGTCAACCATGAACAACGGGATGAACGATATTATGGAGAAGTTTACCCCCGCGGTGAATATGTTTAACACCATGAATGGTATTAATTGAGGCAAATAACTTGAAGGTGGCTGTGCTTTATCACGATATTCAGATAGTGTTTTTGAAAGCCTGTTTAGCTCTGGGCGACGACCCAGCACTATATAAAATGCGATTCCGAATAGTGCAGTCGGAATGGCCAGTAAGGTGAAGGAGGCACGCCAGCCATAATAAGCAGCGATGCCAGCGCCAACGAGTGGTGCTATGAAGAAGCTACCGCTGCCACCAATCATGTGGAAACCGAGCGCTCGTCCCCGATTCTTTGGTTCGACCGAGCGTGAAATTAGCGGTGTTGCCGAAGGATGGTAACCGCCTCCTGCTATTCCCATCAATACCAGGAATACTATCAGCATAAAATGGGTTTGCGAAAGGCCGACCAGTAGTCCTGTTACTGCCACGCCCGCAGTGCCTATCGTTAGCAGTACACGGGGACCGATGCGGTCGGCAAGCCAGCCTGATGGCAATTGACTGATGCCGTATGAGAGATTGAATGCCATGACTACCACTCCTGCCTGCGTATAATCCATGGCAAACTCATTGCGGATGAATGGTAGGAGCGGTACCGGCAGCGCTATTACCAGGTGATGTGCGAAGTGCGCCAGGACAAATAAGGGAATCACGCTTGAAAAAAGAGCGCTCTTACTTAGTTTTTTGATAATTGTATCCTCTCATTTTTTCTGGTAGTTCTGATAATTGCTACATGAGGTAGAGAGCACTGGTTATGACATCAGAGTTGCCACGCGGTTAGGAAAAATTAAGCTAGCATGACTCGGGCGTCAACTACCACATATCCATTATTTCGCTTCAGAACTTTCACTGGATTGAGGTCCAACTCTACTATCTGGGGCAGGTCCTCCACCATGGCGGAGACCCTTAGCAGGAGTTTCTCAAGAGCATTTATATCAGAAGGTTCCGCTCCTCGCCAGCCTTCGAGAAGCTGGTAAGCCTTGACCGAGCGAATCATTTCCTTTGCATCGATATCAGTTAGTGGGTGAATGCGGAAAATGATGTCTTTAAATAACTCCGTATAAACCCCGCCCATGCCAAACAGAATTAAGGGACCAAGGGAAGGATCCTGGGTTACACCGACAATGACCTCTATTTCCCCCGACATCATTTTTTGAACAATTACACCCTGCATCTCATTCTCTCTTCCGATACTGACCAGGTGCTGTCTGATTTGGGTGAAAGCGCGCTCCACTTCGCTCTGCAAGTTGAGATCGAGGATTACCCCGCCAACCTCTGTTTTATGAATTACCGTGTCGGAGAGAAGTTTTAGGGCAACAGGGAAGCCAATCTCCTCTGCTGCCTTTTTCGCCTCCGCTGCAGTTGTGGCTGGTTTCGATTGCACTGTGTTAATGCCATAAGCTCCGAGAAGCCCGATAACGGAAGCGGTGTCCAGCCACAAGGGCCGCGTTGCACTTCGCGCTAAAGCTGCTTTGACTACCTGTTTAGCCTTCTGTTTATCGATGCCTTCTATTGTCGGGATTACTCCTTTTGCTCTCTTTAGCCAGTCACCGTATTCACAAGCCCTGGCGATCGCGCCTGCCGTAGCCTCAGGGAAGGTGAAACAGGGGACATATCCCTTCTCCCAGCCTAATTTGGTGCTGGCACCACGCCAACCCATAAATGAAGCCACCAGCGTCTTGCCCTGTTGGCGAAATTGCGGCCCTATTTCACGGATGGCAGCAGCTATTGCTTCGGGCTGCGTAAGTATTGGAGGAATAAAAATAACAATCACTATGTCTATGCACTTATCTTGCGCCAGTAGCTTCAGTGCCTGGCTATATTCCTCAGCACCGGCTTCAGCCGTCATATCGATGGGGTTGGTAAAACTGGCTCGGCGTGGCAGAAAGCTTTTCAACTCGGAGAGAGTTTTATCTGAAAACGCAGGCAGCTCGAGTCCTCTGGCGGCACAGGCGTCGGCAGTGAGAATTCCGGGGCCACCACCATTGGTAAGAATAGCCACTCTTCTCCCTGAAGGTATAGGTTGGTGGGATAGCAGGTTGGCAATGTCGAAGAGTTCCTCCAATGTATCTACACGGATTACACCGGCCTGGGCAAACAGTGCTTCGCAGGCTACTTCAGCGGTAGCCAGTGCTCCTGTATGGGATGTGGCAGCTCTGGAGCCGGCTGTGGTACGTCCACTCTTTACCGCCACTATCGGCTTGGTGGGCGTTATGCTGCGGGCTATACGGGCAAATTTTCTTGGATTGCCGAAAGATTCCAGGTAAAGGAGAATAATATCGGTAGCAGGGTCTTTCTCCCAATACTGCAGCAAATCATTGTTGGATACATCAGCTCTGTTTCCTATGCTGACAAAAGTAGATAGGCCAATATTTAAGTTCTGTGTGTATTCCAATATGGCCAGTCCCAGGGCGCCGCTCTGTGTGCCTAAAGCAATGTTGCCGACAGGGGGGAAAACAGAGGAGAATGTGGCATTCATATTGAGTTGCGGGTCAGTATTGATTATTCCCATGCAGTTGGGCCCTACCAGTCGCATCCCATAGCTGTGAGCTATCTCAAGTAGTTTTTCTTGTCTGCCTATGCCTTCAGCCCCGCTCTCTGCGAAGCCGGAGGATATTATTACGATGCCGCGCACGCCTTTTTGCCCACATTGCTCCACCACATGGTGAACTATTTCTGCTGGAACAATAACCACTGCCAGGTCCACATTTCCCGGTATATCGAGAACAGATGGGTATGCCTTTACGGAGGCCACCACCCTGGTGTTTGGGTTTACCGGATAAACGACGCCATTAAACTCCTGGTGCAGTATGTTATGGAAGAGCTTATTGCCGATGGTCCCATGTTTTTGGGATGCTCCAATAACTGCTATGGAGCGAGGCTTGAGCAGAGGCTCCAATGAGTCTATAGTGGCAACTTTCTCTTGTGGCATGCCAGTTATCTTCCCATTAAGTAATATCTTCGCTGTTGAGGGTAACGTATTCCTCGGATAAATCACAACCCCAGGCTGTGGCTTTACCATCTCCCAGGTTAAGGCATATCCTTGCAATTGCGGTGTCACGGGTGAGCAAGGTAATTCTCATTTCTTCCTGGTTGCAGAACACAGGAGAGCCCTGTTTCATAACGAGTGTATTGTTGACATAAATGTCCAGCTTGTCAAGCGCCATTTCCACGCCACTTCGTCCCAGTGCAGCGGCGATACGACCCCAGTTGGGATTGCCTCCGTGAAGCGCTGTTTTCACCAGCGTTGCGCCGGCGACGGTTCGAGCTGCGCGGCGAGCCTCGACTTGCGTCGTGGCACCATCAACTGTGACTTCCATGAGTCTGTTTGCTCCTTCGCCGTCACGAACCATTGCCATGGCCAGGCGAATGCAAACTTCGTTTAAAGCTTCCTGGAAAGCCTCGCCGTTATCGAAGTTGATTATTCTATTGCCTGCCATGCCGTTGGCAAGCAGGAAAACGGAATCGTTGGTGCTGGTATCGCCATCGATGGTAGCCATATTAAAGGAAATATCCGCCGCCTTTCGCAGCGATGCTTGCAGAAATGCAGCATCTACTCTGGCATCGGTGCTTATGAAACACAGCATGGTGGCAAGGTCAGGATGAATCATGCCTGACCCTTTGAGCGCTCCACCGATGCTGAAGCTCTTGCCCTCGAAGCTAACTCTTGCTCCTATTTCTTTTGGCGTGGTGTCCGTGGTCATGATTGCCCTGGCGAAGGCATGGCCTCCGTTCTGGCGGAGCTTTATCTGCTCAATGCCACCTTTAATACAATCCATGGGCAAGGGCGTTCCAATTACGCCAGTGCTGGCTATAAGAACATCTTCGGGCTCGAGGTTCAGTTTTTGTGCAGCTAGATTTGCCATTTCCAGTGCGTCTGCTGCGCCTTGCTGGCCTGTACAGGCATTAGCGCAGCCCGAATTTGCCGCGATTGCCTGTGCTTGCGCTGTGGATAAATGTTCTTGGGACAGGATAACCGGGGCTGCTTTGACTTTATTGGTGGTAAAAACGGCAGCAGCCACGCATGGTGATTGGGAATAAAGGATAGCTAAATCAGTGCTATCGCTGCTTTTTATGCCGGCATGAACTGCTCCTGCCAGGAAGCCTTTTGCCGAGGTGACGGTGCCATGTAAAATTAGCTCGAACATAGAAACTCCGCTTAAGAATGTAGTTGCTACTATATCATATATTGCTTTGCCTTCGCACTCTCCAATAGATATGAGAAAAAATTATTCTTAGACTGCTGGGAGGTGAAGAGTCAACATTGACTTCAACCTCATCTGCGTGTATAACTTTATCATGGCCATTAGCCATTAAGGTAAAGTGAATGATACAAATGACGCGTAAGAAGCGAGGAAATTGTCTGGTAATGGCAGTGCTGCTGTTCCTGATAGCCTGCCTGCCCATTACTGCCCCTTTGCCAGTGGCAGCTATTAGTCTTAACCCCTTCGATTATTTCGAAGGCGACTACTGCATCACCTTTAGCGAGAACGAGGTACAGGAGGATAAGGTTTTCTACCTGGAGATTAATGGACAGGTGGAATGTATCCAGGATTTGCCCTTTGGGGCAAACCAGGCTGATATTGCTGTAAGCATTACGGCACAGCACAAGGAGACTGGTGATGTCGTGGTGCTTAATTCCGCTTATAGCGTCACTATACAGCCGGTTCCCGACTGGGAAGGCGATACCTTTGCAATGGAACTGTCCATACCACTGATTTTGCCCGCAGGGAGCCAGCCGGGAGAGTATGAAGTGGTTGCCCATCTTGAGCAGGCAGAGGTTGATGGCTGGGACATTACCAACCTTATCCCTGAAAGCTACCATTCATACTCTATCGGGACAGTTACCTGTGCAGAGATTCCTGTGCCTCCTCCCCCGCCAGTGGAAATCCCTGGCCATATTACGCTGGATATACTGGGAAACAGCTATGAATATGAAATCTGGGACGATGGCAGTATCGCTGAGTCCGTCAATCTCAACCTCGTAGAGGGGGAAGTGGGCATTTATATCTCCAGTGGCACTCTCTGCCTTGACAGGCATGATGAAGCGCTGAGCTACATTTCGGTGAATGGGGAAACATCTCCTCCAGATTATGAGTCTGGCTCGATAATCACTGCCTATAAATTCGCACCCGGCGGAGCCACTTTCGATCCATCGTTGGAGCTTACCCTGAGCTATGATGCGGTAAATTTGCCAGACGAAACGGCAGAGGAGGCATTGCATATTGCCTGTTATGACTATAGCGCACGGCAATGGACAGCGCTGAAAAGTGAGGTCGACGAGAGGGCAAATACCGTCGAGGCTAAAGTCAGCCACTTCAGCACCTTTGCCATAATAGCGGATTCCGCTCCGCCAGCGCCAGCATCTTTTGTAATCAGCGATTTGAGCATCGACCCTGTCCATGTTGAGCCAGGGCAGTCAGTCACTATCTCTGTGAGGGTGAGTAACGACGGTGGCACGGAAGGCAGCTACACCCTCAAACTGCTGATAAACGATAAGCAGCAAAATAGCTGGGAAATAATCCTGGGCCCGGGAGGCAGCAAGACGATAAGTTGCCAGGTAGGGAAAACCAGAGAAGGAGAATACAGCGTAATCATGGGAGGATTGAGCGGTAAGTTCAGCGTGGGGTCGGTATCTTCGGCAGAAGTGCCTGCTGCAGGGCCCACTCAGGAACCAGAGCAGGACTCGGCTACTTCTCCGACTCCGAACACCTCCTTGCTTTCCTGGCTGCTCGAACACTGGCTGCTGGTTGTTGTGGTGCTCTACTTCGCCGTGTTTGTCCTGTAACTTATACCTCTTGTGTCACTGTAAGACATTTTTTGTCACTGTATAGTTGTGCATGACTTGTAAAAAACCTGAATAAGTTCTATACTCAGAAATATAGCATCTGGTGACTAATGTGTCTTAAAAATAAGTAGTGAGGCGTGAAAATGAAGAAGAGAGAATGGCGTAATAGAGTAATTCACTTCATAGTGGTTCTGTCATTGTGCCTGGCAATAATAGCAGCGCCGGCAGTGGCGATAAAGGCGGATGACTCGGCAACATACACGGCATGCTGCTGTGAGGACTGGCTGATTAACCAGGTTGAGTCAACCAGAGTACCTGACATTACCGTCCCTTCGGTGAATCTGACTGCTGCACACGAAATGCGTATCGATGATGCCAGCATGACCATCCTGGGTGCCAGCATAGCGCTCAATCATGTCGTGTTCGCTTTTAATGACACTGCTCCAGACACTACAGTTACAGTAAGTGGTGAGTTGTCACTCATTCTGCCGATACCCGATTCAGAAGATTTGT
This sequence comes from Dehalococcoidia bacterium, assembly GCA_021162245.1. Lineage (GTDB taxonomy): Bacteria > Chloroflexota > Dehalococcoidia > GIF9 > AB-539-J10 > JAGMDB01. Next base: position 10,969 of record JAGGZD010000056.1, read on the forward strand.
CGCTGAGCCCACGCTTCAGACTGGAATGCACAGTAAGCTGCGAGGCAGGAGATGCGCCGCAGCTAAGTGATATCAATGATATCAACATTGCTGGTGAGAGTTACTCGCTGTCGACGAGCGAGCTCGACACTATCATGGACACCATTAATAGCGCAATCGATGCCAGCGGGTGGACATTAGGTTCGTCGCCGGATGGAAATTTAATGGGTATAGACGTCAACAGCAGCGGTGAACTGGTGTTAAGCTGGGATGATGGTGACCCGACGAGTCTTGATGCCACTGCTGTCACGGGCAAGCTGCAAAGCGCCATGGACATTCTGGTTGATGAGGCAAACAATTATTTAAGCACAGGCTATGGTGACCCCAACGGGAAATGGTGGCTTCGTGTAGCCATCGTTACCGATACCATGCTGACCTTAAATGCGCAGGCAACTGTTTTTGGCCTTACGGCGAAAATAGAAGATATGGATATCACGTTCCCAGGTTGCACAGCCGTAAACGCAACAGGTACTGTGTCCCTTGAGGGCAAGCAAGCAACTTTTGATGCAACTGGTAGCATATGCGGTGCTAACTACACTCCCGACCTGTCTCTGGATACTCTGGGCATCGATTGTGAATATTCTGTTATCAATGACCTGGTCAAGGATAATCAGGCTGACCTGTGCGATGCGCTGAGCACTCTCGCTACCAACGTCATCGAAGAGATAGGGCTTACCTGTCCCGTCTGCTTTAACAACATCGGCATTGAGGGTGATAACTTGAAGGTGTGGCTTGAAGGCATTCCCATCACTGGTGTAACTTATGAGGTCAATTGTGAGATTTTACCAGAGGTGACAGTCAAGCTCTTCGACAACGGAGAAAACCTCCAAGATAGTACTACCAGTGACGTAAACGGGAATTATACTGTGTACGCTCCTGAGGCTGGGAACTATACTGTGATTGCCAGCAAGACAGATTTCCTGGATGAGACGCAGGAACCAGTAGAGGTGAAGGAAGGTGATGACTCAGTAACGCTGGACTTCTGTGGTGACCATGGGCTCATTCCTCTGGTTATTCGTTTGCCTGAGACGAGTCTCGATTATTTCCTGCTTTGCATGAATCTGTATCTGGAAGATTGGGGAGAATATGATATTGGGTTGGACAAGTTCCTGGCAACGATGAATGCCTATCTGGAGCGATGGTGAATTTCCACTATATACTGTGCCTGGATGAAGGAACAAATTTTAACCACAGGTCTTTGCTTATTGACAGTGAGTGGGCGCTGGCATATTATATAGGTAGTAGTGGTAACTTGAGGTAAGCTGAGTGTTAATTTGCCTTGCAAGCTACTGACATGTGCTTCCTGGCATTTGTAATATACATTTAGGAAGGAAATTTTTACAAGGAGGTAGAAGAAAAATATGAATCCGAGAAGGTATCTTAAATTTATGAACCTTGGTTTGACGGGCCTTTTGATGGGGTGTCTACTCATTGTGTCGGTAGGGGTTCCGTCTGTATCCGTATCAGCCGCTTCTCCTGCCGCAGCTATAAGAAACCTGCCAAATAATGCAGTGTTGCCGGGGGAAACTTTCACGGTTGAAATAACTTTTGTAGCTCCTGATGATGATTGTAAGAGTCTTGGCATCCATGATGAATCTCCAACCAGTTCCAGTGACTGGTTGACCGATGGAGATACAGGCTGGTGCAACCCCAATGCATTCACGGTAAAATATGGGGATGAAACGGACAACCTTATAGAATACACATGGCAGGGCCCTTATGAACAGGGAACGACTGTTAAAACAGTTTACCATGTTACTGTTCCTGATAATGTCCTGCCGGGGAAATATCATTTTCCGGTGAGTGATAATACCACAGCATGGTTTGGGTACTATATTGGTACCAACCCATATAAGGTAGCTATCACTGGTGAGTGTCAAGTAACGGTTGAGAAGCCTGCTGAGGTATGGGTAGATGATGACTGGGCAAGCAATTCCACGGGGGATTATGTAGATGGTCATGTATTTGGGTATGATGCCTTTTCTACCATACAGGATGGTATTGATGGAGTTGGCAACAGCACGGTGAACGTGCTGGAAGGGACTTATGGTGCCTTCAATATTACCAGCTGGGATGGTCTAACTATAAGTGCGGAATCTGGTGCTGTGGTCAACGCTACTGCCCCATTCTCCGATAGTGGTTGGGATATTGATGTTATGGGGCTGATAAGCAACTCAACGAATATCAGAATTGATGGACTTGAGTTCGATGGTAGCTCCTTATCTAACTCGAAGGACGAATATGGAATCTTTTCCCTTAATAGCACTGCCGATTTCACAGATTTGTCTGTGCATGATCTGGATAGCGATAGTGGTAGTAGAGGAGTTGGCATAGGCGTAGTTGGAGGACTAACAACAGCAGATATTTCGGAATGCACGATTGCTGACTGCGAGATCGGTATAAAGGTGAAAAATGACACGGCAAATATCAGCGACTGCACCATCACGGGGATGAATGGGTGTAGCACGAAAAGCATTGGAATCCAGGCACAGTCTGGCGCCGTGGTAAATGCTGATGGCTGTGATATAAGCAAGTGTGTTACCACTTCTCCTCCTCCTGCTCCCGTCCCTGGCCAAGCGAGTTGGTGGGGCAAGGGCGTTGAAGCGAGAAGTGGGGCAACGGTGGTGCTGGACTGCTGCAACAAAATTCACCACAATGATGTTGGCATATGGGTTGAATCTGGCGCCTGTGGAGAGGAACCACAGGTTAGTGGTGGCTACCTGACAGCCAACGACAACTCGATATATGACAATACCAATTATGGGCTTTATTATGAAGGGGGCGTTGTTGAGGGACTTGAAGCACCTGGGTTCATATTGGCTAGTTCTGTTGATGCGGAGGAGAACTGGTGGGGTCATGCCAGTGGTCCTGGTGGAGCGGGTGATGGTTCAGGTGATAATGTGACCGCCGGCGTGGACTTTATCCCCTGGTTAGATGCTCCATGTGATGAACATCCTGAAACGGTCGGCCCGAATGCGGAGTTCTGGGGAACACCGACCACAGGGCTGGAACCTCTGTGCGTTGACTTTACTGATGAGTCGGAACCATATGATGAGTGGGATATAGTGGAGTGGGCATGGGACTTTGGTGACGGTACCACTTCCACGGAGAAGAACCCGACGCATTGTTACCCAGCAGCTGGCACTTACACTGTCAGCCTGGAAATAACCGACGAAGAGGGGCTGAGCGACACCGAGACCAAAGAGGGGTACATAGTGGTGAGGGCGCCTGAGGGACTACTGGCACCTCCGGAGCCGGCGAACTTCGCTGTCTCTTATATGAAAGTGTCACCGCAGCAAGTGCTGCCTGGCCAAGAAGTGGAGATTTCTATTAACATTGCCAATCACGGTGGAGAGAGTGGTGCTCACAACGTGGCACTGTTCATCAATGGGTATGTCGAACAGAGCCAGACTGTATCCGTTTCGCCTGGGGCTACCAGACTGGTAGTCTTCAGAACTTCGAAGACAGTGCCCGGCACATACCAGGTATCAATGGAAGGTGCGGAGGGACAGTTCATCGTCCTTGACGTTTCGGAAAGCACAGCGCAACCTGCCGCTACTGCTGGTGGTGGTGGACTTGGCACGGCTGGCATAATAGTGATTGTGGTGGTGGTAATAACGCTTGTTGTGGCGTTGGTTTTTGGAGTGATCAGAAGGGAATAAGCCTGTTCTGACAGGAAATTTAAAGTAGGGAGTGGCTTTTAGCTGCTCCCTACTTTCTAGTATTATGATATGTGTAATTATTAATTTGAATGTATAATCAGGTGGAGATACAGCGCAATAACCTAAAATTGTTTGAAATGGCAACAGGTTCAATACAGTTTTAGGGTATAATAATTGTCATAGGATTAGCCATATGAATAAGAGAATATGCGGCATCAAAAATGGAGGCTTGGCAGGCATCTTAAGTGTAGTTGTCTGTCTTATCCTTGCCTTTGCGTTTGTAGGCTTAAATGTGCCGGGGATTGTCCAGGCAGGTGATGGCAACCGTATTTATCCTGTCATGCAGCCCGATAGGGAAACCATGGAAGAATGGATAGAGTCCTATAATAGTGCTCCCAGGGCATCGATAGAGATGAGAGGGCTCCAGGGGGCCAGCACAGGAGGATTGCTTAGTCTTCTTGACCATCTGGACTATACAGCTTCTGAACGTGACCAAGGTTCTTGTGGCAACTGCTGGGCATGGGCTGGCACTGGCTGCATGGGGATTGCACTTGATGTCCAGGAGGGAATAAAAGGCCGCCTGTCGGTGCAATATCTCAACTCCTGTGAAGATGATATAATCGGAAAGCCTTGCTGTGATGGAGGATGGTTGTCTAACTTGGCAGACTTCTATACTGCTACTAATATGGCCATTCCCTGGTCCAATACCAATGCCTACTGGCAGGATGGCGATGCATCATGCGATACAAATTGCGGCTCTATCTCTACTGATCCCAATTACCCTATCACTTCTATCCAGGAACAGGTAGTTCCCACTCTGCCCCTAGATGGGGTGATGGACCAAGCAACTGCGATTGCCAATATCAAGGATGTGCTGAGTCAGGACAGAGCTGTCTGGTTCGGTTTCTTTTTGCCTACTGGCGCTGCCTGGAGCGATTTTAAAAGCTTTTGGAATACTAGTGGTGAGAGTATCGTTTATGACATGGATAAGTTTTGCGGTGTTCCCGATGAGCTTGCTGGCGCCCATGCGGTTCTGTGTGTGGGCTATAATGATACGGATCCCGATAACGCATACTGGATTATGCTGAATAGCTGGGGGACGACTGCCAGGCGTCCCAATGGCCTTTTCCGCATAGATATGGATATGGATTATGGCTGCAGTTATCCGATTTGTGGCTATGCATTCTACTGGCAGACACTGGATATTGCCTTTGCCATGAATGTGCCTGATATCACGCTTTCCCCCGAGAGCTTCGATGTGACTCTTCCCTCAAACACAACCCAGGATTATACATTGACTATTGGTAATGAAGGCAGTGCTAATCTTGATTATACTATCAGTGATGAAGATACTACGGAAGCTGGAAGGGCAGATTGCACATGGCTGGATGAGACTCCTGATTCAGGCACAGTAGTGACAGGCGGACCTGCTGATAATATCACTGTTAGCTTTAACAGCACCGGACTTTCTGTAGGGGACTACAGTGCTGATATAGTTGTTTCCAGTAATGACCCTGATGAAAATTCTGAGATAGTGCCGGTGGTTCTGCACGTAGTAGTGCCGGACTTGGTAATCACTGAAAAGCATGAAGAGTGGATTGACTTTGAGGCAAAGAGCTATAACATAACCTGTACGGTGGAAAACCAGGGGGATCTGGTGGCAGGTGCCAGTAAGACCGGAGTATGTATTGATGCTGGCTCCTGGGGTTTTTATGATTGCCCTGCATTGGAGCCAGGAGCTTCCAATTGCAGTACACTTGGCCCATTTATCCTGTCGGGCGACAGCGATAGCATCCTTGTTTGTGCCGATAAACAGGATGAAATTGATGAGAGCGACGAGGGCAACAATTGCAGTCAGAATACGTGGGGAACCGTGATAGCAGGGGTAACAAAGGAGGTTAATTGTCAGCCACTTGGAGAAGTGACCATAAAGCTGTATAACAATGGTGGTGTGGAAGGTATGACCACCAGCGATGGTGAAGGAAACTATTCCTTCACTGCTTACATTTCCACACAAGGCAATTACGAATTGGTGGCCAGCAAAGCGGATTTCCTGGATGAAACACAGCCTGTTACAGTGGGAGCTAGCAACATCACGCTGGACTTCTGTGGTGACCATGGACTTATTCCCCTGACCACTCCTAAGGGAGGAGGTTTAGATTATTTCCTGCTTTGCATGAACCTCTATCTGGAAGGTTGGGGCGAATGCAACATTGGTCTGGATAAATTCCTGGCTACGCTGAATGCTTATTTGGAGTCATGGTGAATAGAATAAGGGGTAAGTTATCCCTCAGGCTCATCTTGTATTGAAAGAGACTCGCACTTTACCTTTGCTGTGTGCGATGCTAAAATTAGGTTGGGAGCAGTGATATGTCAGGACATTCCAAGTGGTCACAGATTAAACGGCAAAAGGGCGTAGCTGATGCCAAGCGTGGGCAGCTGTTCACCAAGCTTACCAGGGAGATTATGGTGGCGGTTAAGAGTGGTGGAGCCAATCCTGAGAACAATTTCCAATTAAAGCTGGCAATACAGAAGGCTCGCGATAACAACATGCCCACGGATAACATCGACAGGGCTATAAAACATGCCAGTGGCGGAGCTGAGGCAGCTAACTTAATTGAGGTAACACTGGAAGGTTATGGACCGGGTGGAGTAGCGGTGCTGGTAGCGGCGTTGACCAATAATCGCAATCGCACTATTCAGGATGTGCGCCGACTTTTCGCGCGACATGGCGGCAGCATGGGAGAGAATGGGTGCGTCTCATGGCTCTTTGAAAGCAGGGGAGTGATTACAGTGGAAAGTGATGGCTCCGATGCTGAAGAAATAGCGTTGCAGGCTATCGATGCCGGGGCAGAGGACGTTAACACCGAGAAGGACTATATTGAAATCTATACTCAACCACATGACATGGAGGCAGTAAGGAAGGCTGTTGAAGAGAAAAAACATGTAATCTCTTCGGAGCTTTCGAGAATTCCTAAAACCACGCTCATGCTGGGTGAGAAAGAAACAACTCAAACTTTGAGTCTCCTTGACCATCTGGAAGAACTGGACGATGTGCAACATGTATTCTCCAACATTGATTTCTCTGATGCTACTTTAGAGAAACTTCGCTCTTCAGCATAACAATATGCGTATTCTTGGCGTTGATCCTGGAACCATAAATCTGGGCTACGGCGTAGTGGACCTTAAAGAAGAAATGTCCATGGTGGATTGTGGAGTGTTGAACGCTTCTCATAAAGTTCCTGTAGAAGAAAGATTGCATCTGCTGTACACTGGGTTAGTTGAGGCTTTTGCCAGATACCAACCGGATGAAGTTGCCATAGAGGAGCCTTTTATAGGCCATAATGTACGTTCGGCATTTGCTATAGGCAGAGCACAGGCTATGGCAATTCTGGCAGCAGCCAACCAGCAATTGCCCATTTACTATTACTCGCCTACCCAGGTGAAGCAACAGGTGGCCGGCTATGGACAGAGTGATAAGCAACAGATGCAGGAAATGGTGAAGATGCAACTCGGGCTTTCGCAGGTGCCTCAGCCGTACGATGCTGCGGATGCTCTGGCTGTGGCTATTTGCCATATCCAACAGAGTCGACTTAACCGATGGCTGGCTGAAGTGCATTAAGATGATAGCTACATTGAAAGGAAGGCTGGAATATCGCGGTGATAACTCGGTTATCGTCAATGTCGGTGGTATAGGCTTTCGCGTATATGCTCCTAGCTCGACTTTAAATCAACTGGGCACTATCGGAGATGAAGCCTCACTTTATACGCATTTCCACTTGAGGGAAGATAATGCTTCGCTTTATGGATTTATATCTGAGAAGGAGCTGGTTTTATTCAGGGATATCATTTCTATCTCTGGCATTGGACCTAAGGTAGCACTGGCAGCTCTTTCTGCACTGGACCCGGAACAGCTTGTCATGGCTATCAGCACTGGCGATAGCGAGTTCATAAGCCAGGTGCCTGGCATCGGCAAAAAAATGGCTAATCGTATTGTGGTTGAACTCAAGGGCAAAGTGGATAAGCAGTGGAAAGAATCTGTCTTGCCTCTGACTACAGAAAATGCTGATGTTGTGTCCGCCTTAATCAGCCTTGGTTATTCCGTAAGGGAAGCTAGCCAGGCTGCCTCCAGGATCCCCACCTCTTCAGAGCTAAGCCTGGAGGAGAAGGTTAAACAAGCATTACAGCAACTGACTGGAGAATAAGTTAGAGACGGGGATCGGTCGGCGGCTTCGATTTAATCATTCGTGCCATGACGATGGTCTGGATGGTGGACAAAAGGGCAAAGAACCATACCCATGCCGGGATGCCTATGAAAACGGGCTGAATATTACCCCAGTTCCAGAAATCCATTGCCATGATGAATATTCCTGCCATCATGTAGAGATAAGGGTTGTGCAGCCATTTCGGCGCTTGGAATGCCAGCAGCCCTTCCCTCCACAGCATAACTGCGTGGGTTATCAGATAAACAGAGAAGACGACAATCATCACCCATATCACTGGCAGAAAAACTCCTGCTGAGAACAATCCGAGGTAAAACATGAGTAGTGTGCTCTCTCCCCAGACAATCGAAAGAATAGCGGCCAGGGAATAGACACGTTTGAAGTAAAGTCCGAACAATACAGTAGGAAAGAGAACGGCGAGTCCAGAAAATGTCTGAGTGGCAATCTGGAGGATGGTTGTCGGTGGTTTGTAAGCCAGTGCGAGACCAGCGAGGCTAATGAAAATAATAAAAATCCGGCCGGTAACGCTGTTATGACTTTTCTGCTTACGTATAAGAGAAAATATGTCCCTGCTGAAAATCGAGCTTAAAGTCAGTAGTTGTGAATCCATGGTCGACATGAGAGCGGCAATTCCCGCAGCTAGAATCAGTGCCGCCATGAAATCTCCGGAGATCGACGTGAGCATCATGGGAAGAATCTTATCGCTCTGCGTGCCTGCGAGGCCCGGAAAGGAAAGATGCCCCAGGACACCCATCGAAATTGGCAGAAAGAAGATAACCGTGCAGATAATCGGATAAAAGAGCATGGTACGGGAAATGCTCAACTTGCTGTGGGCGGAGAAAAAGCGCTGGAAGAGCTGCGGGAACATGGGGTCACAGAAAAACCATAGCAAAATGTAACTGAACCAGATGCCATAGCTGTATGTGTCGACTCCTCCCGGCCGGGAAAAGAGCTCCGGATTGGTGGCAAGGACTTTCTGGTTGGCGACAATGAAACCTCCATGGTGCTGCGCCACTATAATCAGTGCTACGAGCAGCAGCACTGCCATGAAGGCGCCCTGGAAAAGGTCGGTCCATACTACGGCCTTCAATCCTCCTCGAAGAGTGTATAGCACAATGATAGCCGTGACCAGAATGCATCCATAAACATAGGGCAACCCCAGCAATTCCTCCAGCGCATACCCTGCTGACATGGGTTGCAGGGCCAGGTAGGGGATGGTAAAGACAATCATAACTATTGCGAAGAGAAGCGATAGAAATGGGCTATGGTAGAGAACATTGACCAGTTCAGATGGCGTGACTACATTCTTGTTGCGTCCAATTTCCCAGATTTTGCGTCCCAGTATCCAGAAGGTAAGCGCCATAAACCCTGTTCCGAATCCCATAATTGGGAAAAAGGCGTACCCATCCCGGTAACCGGCCCCGGAGGTTCCGAAAACCGTGAAGGCTGAGAAATTGGTGGCTACCATAGTTCCTAGGAGCATCACAGTTCCCAGCTTGCGGTCGGCCAGGAAATAGCTCTCAGGGGAGCACTTCCACTTTGTGTGCGCAAGCAGGCCGATAACCAGGACAACGAGAAAGTATGAGAGGAGCGTGAAAATCTTTAGTGTCATTACTCAGCGCTCATGCCCTGTTTTGAAATAAAACAAAAGCCATTCCTCCCTCAAGGCTGGGATGGCTTTCACCTGACATAACCTGAGTATTGCGTTTAGCTTATGTATGTATCCTATCAATCTTGCAATTCCCTGTCAACAAAAAAATACTCGTCTGCACACTATCGAGAGGAGACAATATCCCAGAATTTGCCAGACCCTTTGATAATACGAAAACTGGCAAAATGCTCCAGACATGGGCTAAAATGCTGGGTAGGCTAGTGCATTATGAGTAAAGTAGCCGTGGTTGTCGATAGCGTTGCCTCTCTGCCCACGGAGTTGGTAGGCAAGTATGATATTCATATAATTCCTGTTCGAGTTGCAGTTGACGGCAGGGTTTACCATGATACCGACGAGGATTTGCCTGCGGAGCTAATTCACCGGTTTCAAAAACTACCGCAGATTGATACTACCCCCTGGCCTCCAGAATTCTATTTCCAGGAATATAAGAAGCTGAGCCGTGAGGCTGATAACATAGTACACGTAGTTTGCTTTTCGCAGTTTACGGCAACGATTTCCCTTGCTAAAGCAGGAGCTATGATGGCGCAGGAAGCTATTCCTCACTTAAAGGTAGAGGTGCTTGATTCCACCACAGTTGCCATGGCTCAGGGCTTCATTGCCCTGGCAGCGGCTCGGGCTGCTGCTGAAGGTAAGGACATAAGCCAGGTGGTCGAAGTTGCTGATGCTGTTAAATCGAGGGTAGATTCAATCTTCAGTTTTGACACGCTTGGCTATTTAGCTCGGACAAGGCGTATTAACAAACTGGCATCATGGGCAAGTTCTTTGCTCAATGTGAAACCGGTTATCAGACTTTGCCAGGGAAAACTATATCCCGTGGCATTGACCAGGTCGAAACAGAAAGCGACAGAAAAGATCATTAACAGGTTGGGGAAACATGTCGATGGAGGAGAGGCGCTGCACGTTGCGGTGATGGAAGTGGGGCGTCCAGCAGAGGCTGAAGACCTGGCTGCTATAATTAAGGAGCGAGTTCGTCCTGTTGAACTTTACATAATATCCTTTACTCCGGTTATGCAGGCTGTGGCTGGCCCGTCTGGACTTGGGATTGCTTTTTATGGAGGGGAGCAGAACTCTGATGCCTCAATTTAAGCTTGTCTCTGATTTTCGGCTCACAGGTGACCAGGAACAGGCCGTGGACAAGCTGGTCGATGGCCTGGGAAAAGGCTATCGACAGCAGACTTTGATTGGCGTTACCGGTAGTGGCAAGACTTTCACCATGGCCAGTATAACGGCGAGAATGCAAAAGCCGACTCTGGTTATTTGCCACAATAAAACACTGGCTGCCCAATTAGCCACGGAGTTCAGGGAATTCTTCCCGGAGAACGCTGTCGGATATTTTGTTAGCTACTATGATTACTACCAGCCAGAGGCTTATATTCCCAGCACTGATATTTATATTGAGAAAGAGAGTGATATAAATGAGGAGATTGATAAGCTGCGTCATGCAGCTACCAACGCTCTCTTTGAACGTCGTGACGTAATCATAGTGGCTTCAGTTTCGTGCATCTATAGCCTGGGTGAACCCGAGGAGTATCATAATTTTGCCCTTACCGTTAAAAAGAATAGCTATTATGAGCGGAATGACCTGATCCGCCGCTTTGTGGATATGAGGTATGAGAGAAATGATTTTGAGCTTGGCAGGGGGAAATTCCGCATTCGAGGTGACACTGTAGAAATCCAGCCAGCCTATAAGGAAACTGCTATCAGGATAGAATTCTGGGGAGACGAAGTTGACCGCATTGTAGATATTGATACTCTCACAGGTGAAATACTCACCCAATGTGAGCAGGTGGATATTTACCCCGCCAAGCATTTCGTTACTCCTCAGGATAAGCTGACGGCAGCGATTGGCGATGTCAGGGTTGAGCTGAATGAGAGGTTAAAGGAGCTAAATGCTCGAGGCAAGGTATTGGAAGCACAGCGTCTTGAGTCGCGGACTAACTATGACATCGAAATGCTCCAAGAGGTGGGTTATTGCAGTGGGGTGGAGAATTACTCTCGCCATCTGCAACGCCGTGCTCCGGGAAGCACCCCCTGGACATTGCTCGACTACTTTCCCCACGATTTCTTACTTTTCATAGATGAATCACATATGACTTTGCCGCAGATAAGAGGTATGTACCATGGTGATATGTCTCGGAAGCAAACCCTGATTGACTATGGCTTTCGTCTTCCCTCCGCCCTTGATAATCGCCCATTGAATTTTGAGGAGTTCAAGAGGCGCATTAACCAGGTTGTCTACGTTTCAGCTACCCCGAAACCATATGAATATGAACACAGCCAGCAGGTGGTTGAACAGCTAATTCGGCCTACAGGGTTGCTGGAACCTACTATAGAGATTAAGCCAACGAAGGGGCAGATTGATGACCTCATTTACCAGATAAAAAACAGGGTGGATAAAAAGGAACGTTGCCTGGTGACGACTTTAACCAAGAGGATGGCCGAAGATTTGAGTGACTACCTGAGGGAAATGGAGATAAAAACCCACTATCTGCACTCCGAGGTGAATACGCTGGAAAGGGTGGAAATCCTCCGCGACCTTCGTCTGGGTGTCTATGATGTGGTTGTGGGCATTAATTTGCTTCGTGAAGGACTGGATTTGCCCGAGGTAAGCCTGGTGGCCATACTGGATGCTGATAAGGAAGGCTACCTGAGGTCGGAGGAAGCTCTTATCCAGACAATGGGGCGGTCTGCCAGGCATGTGAATGCTCATACCATAATGTATGCCGATACTATTACCGCTTCCATGAGGAAAGCGATGGATGAAGTTTCCCGTCGGCGAAAAATCCAGGAAGTGTATAATAAGGAACATGACATAACACCACAAGGAATAAAGAAAGCAATCAAGGATATAAATGAGCAGGTCAGAACAGTGGCTGAAACTCGGATTCCCTACGTGGCTAACCCTCTTTCCAGGGAGGAGATGTCACGTCTTATAAAACAGCTCGAATCCCAGATGAAAAAGGCGGCGAAAAACCTGGAGTTCGAGAAAGCTGCTATGATTCGCGACCGCATCATCGAATTGAGGAAGGACGAGGAGGTAATTGGCCCTTTAACCAAATCTGGGTGAAGGAACAGTTTTTGAGCTCTTGTTTAACCGAACCACCCAGCTGGGCGACTGTGTTTTGAATGGTTTGCTTTGAACATCTACACTCAGTCCTGGGTCTTCTCGCTTTGACTACTTTGCTTGTAGTATTGTTCTATAGCATGCAGACGCTGGAGCAATGTTGGGTGTGAATAGTTGAGGAACACATAGAATGGGTGTGGTGTCAGGTTGGAGAGGTTATCGCTGGAGAGTTTCTTCAGTGCCTCTATAAGACTATGTGGTGCGCCTGCGGTCTCGGCGGCGAAGCGGTCTGCTTCGTATTCGTGGCGACGCGATATCACGCTCATCCCTAGTGAGAGCAGGAGCTCTATCGGTGTATAGAGCAAGCCAAAAAAGACGAAGCCTGTGTAAATAGAGGGTTGCTCTATGCCAAAGGCCTGGTATAACCCTACGCTGTGCAGGAAGATGGATAACAGGAAGAACAGGAACCCCGTGTGCAATATGCCGATTATCATCCCTTTCAGGATATGTTTCTTCTTGTAGTGCCCCACTTCGTGGGCTAGTATGGACACCATCTCGGGCACTGTTTGTTTCGCAATCAGGGTGTCATAGAGAGCGATGCGCTTGTTGTGTCCAAATCCAGTGAAGAAAGCGTTTGCCCTGGAGGAGCGTTTTGAACCATCCATGACGAAGACGTTTTTCACAGGGAATTTAACCGAAGCAGCATAATTGAATATGGCGTCTCGCAACTCGCCGGACGCCATTGGGGTGAATTTATTGAACAGCGGCATGATCCATGTCGGGGCGATAAATTGTACCACCAGGGAGTAAGCGGCTGCGGCTGCCCAGCAGTATAGCCAGGCATGTGCGCCACTGTGTTCGAAGAGTAGTAGAACGCAGGCAAGTAATGAGCCACCCAGCAGTGCCTCCAATCCAAGTTTCTTGAAAAGGTCCAGTATGAAGGTGCGTGGCGTGGTTCGATTGAAGCCGAATCTTTCCTCGATTACGAAGGTGTCGTAAACGCTGAATGGCAGGCTGAGCAATGTGGAAGCCAGCGTCAGAATACCAATGTAGAGCAAGCCATTCACTAGAGGGGTGAAGCCCCATGATCGAACTAGCTGGTCGAGATAGTTGAAACCGCCGATAAACCAGAAGGCCAGCAGCACAACCAGCATGAAAGTGCTTTCGATGATAGTGAAACGCGTATTTACGCGCGTATATTCCTGAGAGTTGTGATATTTCTGTGGCGCGTATATTCCTTCCAGTTCAGGAGGTAGTTCCAGCTTAAGAGCCTTGATGTTCAGCAGATTGGCAATTAGGTGCAGCACAAAATCTGCTATGAGAGCAACAATGATTATTATGAAAAAGTAATTTATCGTCATCTGTCAGTTATGTTGTCTTCTGTTAATATGGCGGAGAGTGTCGGTTGTTTAGTATAGCTATTCTAGCAACGAATCTAAGATGCTGCAAACAGCAGGGGTAAAAAATGCTCATTTTTCTAAAAAAAGACTTTCATTTTGCCATGTGATGTATGCGGTGCCAGTAGGCTGGATTCTGCCCTCATTCCGATTCAGGTTTTAGTTAGCTTGGACACACAAGATTATTCTGGCTTAGAGAGAGAATTAAGCTATGTGCCAGGGGGGGGTGTGAACTTGACCTGAAGTTTAAGGCATTGTTACAATGCAGCCTGAGGGGATATAGCTCAGTAGGGAGAGCGCTGCGTTCGCAACGCAGAGGTTGGGGGTTCGAATCCCCCTATCTCCACCAAGGGTTTCAATAGGTAGAACTCCTATTTGGTCCTTTGTTTTTCTATTTGTTGGTAGCGGCAGGTTATAGTGTATTGTAACCTGCTTTTTGTTTACCTCTATCCGTTTGATAAATGAGCGCAGGAAAGCCTTTCTCTCAATGAAGTCAGCTTCTTCAAGCAAGCCACGCAGGTCTCGGGCATAGGTTTTCACTAGATCAATATTTACTTGTTCAACACCCGCAGCTATCATCTCCGCTTCTATCTCAACTCTGGTCATACTGAGTTGGTCCTGGCGGACCTTCAGTTCTTTAATTCTGGGCGCCAGATCATCAAGTTGGAGTTTTCCCGTTTCCAGAGCATCATAAAGCCTGGATAACCTGGACCTAACATCCACAAGTTCAGCGTCAATAACATCCATGCGGCCTTTAAGCACAGATGAGTTAGACTGTAGTTCCTCATTTACCAGCTTTACCAATTCCTCGAGGTTTTCATCGGTCAGCACTTTGGCCCGAAGCTGCTCTATTACAAGTTTTTCTAATTTGTCCTTTGGTAACATCCTGGCATCGCAGGCATCTTCACCTTGCTTGAAACTCTTAGAACAGAGATAATAAAAATATCTATGAGATTTGGCGCTATGTCCGACCATGGCTGCGCCACAAGAGCAAAAGAGAATCCCACTAAGAAGATAGAAACTGGGTACAGTACGCGGGTGAGTAACCTGCGGCCTTTTCAAGGTCATCTTTCGTTGGACTAATTGGAAGGTTTCGGGATTGATAATAGCTGGCCAGGCATTCTGCACTCTTATTGGAGGCTCACTACTATGGATTGCTGGATGTCCTGGTCTTCCACCCCACACCAGTGTGCCACAATAAGCTTCGTTAGTAAGCACTTTATGAATAGTTCCTCGGCCCCATCGTTCACCCCTACTTGTACGCACGCCTTCCTTGTTCAAGGTTTTGGCAATCTCCTTACATCCTATGTCCTTTGCTGCCATGTCAAATATCCTTCGAATTGTGTGTACAGCTACGGAATCCTCAGCCTCGGGTTCAAGCTTGTTTCTGGTCTTTGTCCCGTCCGAGACGGCTATCTTACGGAAGCCATAAGGTGGCCTGCTACCATTAAAAAAGCCTCTGGAAGCGTTTTCTCTCATACCTCGCTTGATATCCTGCCCGAGTTTGGCACTGTAGAACTCGTCTATAGACTCAATTACTCCCTCGAGCAATCGGCCGGTAGGGCTATCATCCAGAGGTTCATTGACAGAAATGACATCGATACCCTTGTTGCGTAGCAGGGTTTTATAAGTAATAGAATCAGCCCGGCTACGAGAAAAGCGGTTCAATTTCCATACAACTATGGCTTCAAAGGGTGGCTCCTTAGTCTTTGCCAGAGCCATCATCTCTCTGAAAGCAGGCCTCGCTGCGCTCCTGCCGCTCTCAGCCTCATCGACGAATTCCCGCACTACCTGGTGCCCATTTCTCGATGCATAATCTCTCAAGCTTCTAAGCTGGGCTGATATGGACAGATCGACATCCTGTCTGTCTGATGATACTCTGGCATAAAATGCTACTTTCATATCTTCCTCCTCTACATGCCGAGACGTCGGCAAATTCGGCACTGCCCCGGGATAAGCCCCATCATGCATATCTCTTCAGCAGCTCTTCTCGTTTTGGTGGTTGATGCTATGTGCGCTTCATAGCTTCTCATGAGCGTGTTCTTTATTTGTGTTGTTGACAGTTCCTTGAGTGCAGCAATGATATTGGTTCTGCAATTTTCTTCTTCGCCAAGAGCGAACGCCAGAGTGGTGCCTTGCCCATATTTGACCTGGCCTGTGTCGCTATCGGCAGAGATGCTCTCCTCCATTCCAGCGATATCGAAGGGGAGTGGCAAGCTCATGAGGAGATAATGAGAAAGATGGTCAACTGCAGGCAAAAAGAGGCAGTGATCCCCTACAGCTCCATCTCTGAACTCGTACCCCGTTTTATTCTGGAGCAGTTCTGCTAGCTTCTGCTTAAGGTTCACGCGCTCCTCAATATGTGAGGAGAGTGTCCTCTTCCAAACCTGCAAAGCTCTGCTCAATGGATCCCTTTTCAGATGCTCCATAAGTAGCTGCCACTGTGCCTCAGCTTCGATATCCAGAGTAACCTCCGAGACCTCAGGATCAGGCCAATTTTGATACCTTGCTCTACCGCCAGGGAATGTCAATAATCCTATATCGGTTTCTCCCCAGGGGATGGCCTGGCTCGCAGGAAGAGGCTGAAGCACGACTACTAGTTTCTCTACGAGGTTTATCAGGCCTGTATTGTGCTTCTGCAGGGTTTCCTTCAACAGCTCTGCGTGGGCCAAGCTGATATCTCGCTCGCGCCTGGCATCGGCAATGCCCTTCTTGATCGTTCTGACATCTCGTTTGTACTTGGTCGCTATATCAATCTGCGGCTTACCTTTATCATATTCATTCAACCACTGTCTTTTCATAACCATGGAAGTTTTTTTCGCCATTTGCCCTCCAAAAACTTGACAAGCTATTTAAGCATTTATTTACCTTACGAATACCATTATATAGGCTATTCTATGCAGTTGTCAAGTGTGACTAGTGTCCAGTCCTGAGCAACCCCGTTTGCTAGAATATAAATAATGGGAAAGATAAGGAAATCTGCAACGCCCGACTCGCGGTTGGCTTCTAGCGATGAGGAGAAATACGAACAGGGCTTACGGGCATTGGCACGCCTGATTGCCAGAGCACATTTATCCAACGTGGCACGCAGACGGGAAAATGCACCATCTCCCAGGAGGAGGCTGGAAACTTGAAGAATTCGCAGACGCCACATATGGAAACATATCTTGAGCCGAAGGCAATTGCCTTAATGGAAGAGCAAGCCAGATATGCCAGGGACAGGCTACTTATCAGGTTGCTGTTTCACTTGGGATGCCGTGTTTCGGAGGCCCTGGCACTGACGGTGGGTGACATAGACTTGAGAAAGGGGCTGGTTACGATTGTCCATCTGAAGACTCGTGTCAAACTATCCTGCCCTCACTGCCAGTCCAGGTTGTCCAGGTCTCACCAGTTTTGTCCTGCATGCGGTAGCAAGGTAAAGAAAGCAAGCAAAAGCGAAACAGAGAATTGCAGGTTGAGAACGTTGCCGATCGACCCGGATACGCTGCAGATGCTCAAGGATTATATCTCCCGTGGCGGCCCAGTTTTGAGGCATGGCAAGATGTATATCTTTGGCATTAACAGGCATCGGGCCTGGGGAATAGTGAGGGATTGTGCTGAAAGAGCCAACTTGCCTCGCCTCTTGAATCCACAAACAGGAAAAAGCAGAGGCATAAGCCCCCACAGGTTACGAGATGCCTTTGCCGTGCACGCAGTGAAGCTTGATGACTCAGGAGACGGGCTAAGGCTTCTGCAGGAACATCTGGGGCATGCAAATTTCAACACGACTGCGAAGTATCGAAAAATCAGCGGAGTTGAGCACAGGGAGTGGTACGAAAAGCTATGGAAAAAAGACATCCATTAGGTGCGCTACCTTTAAGGCCAAGGAGAGGTGGCTTTTTGAGGCCCTTTGGCTGCGGTTGGTTTATAAGGGAGTTCCTGTTGGGCCATGGTCCCGGAGGATCACCTATGATAAGCCCGAATGTTGGCGCTCCACAAGCAGACATTTTCCATTATTACAAGCGAGCCATTCTCAGAGCGATTGCCGAGGACAGAGCCATCAGGCACGAAGAGCGAGAGGCAAAACGTCAAAAGCGTCTTATCTCGCCCGACAAAATAGACCAACTTATCAAAAGATATCTGGTTCATGCTCCCTACAAAGTCAACAGCTGTCGCTATCACTCCTTTGTCGTTTACTTTTCAAATCTCCAGAGGTTGGGATGGGTGGAGTTTACGGGGCGGGAAGAGCCCTCTTCTCTCCAGGATAACTACCCTGCTGGACAGCCACGTAAGTATTTTCGCTTGACTGCAGCCGGGCTCATGGCTGGTGATGCTGCCTGGTCGAACCCCTTGGCTGCTCTCTATGGCAGGAGGTAAGGAGGACCATAAAATGTCGTTTGAACAAGAACACAACAATGGTCTCAACATCCGGGAATTCCATCGGGAGAAACTCCTTGAGCCCGGATGGCCTGGTGAGCTAAGTCCTTCTGAGCTGGCATACGTCAAATCAGAAATCAGGAAATCGCCTTCACTCAAGAGGATCTGGGGCTTCCGCCCTACAGCGAAAAGACTTTCCGAGAAGCATATACGGGATGTTGCCAGAAACGGAGTCATTCGCAAAAGCAAGCCAGTTTCAGCTTCAGCTACCAGAAGGCAAAAACCAAACAGGTAGGGATAAGCCTCAAAAGGGTTTAGACCTTTTACAGGTAGCTACGAAAAGTGGCCCTTGAAGTGCCTTAGAAGCGTATTTCAAGTGACGCCTTAGCCTCTAAGATCAATCTGTTCTGTCAGCCAGGTAAATTCATGATGCTGGCAGGAACAGCCTGATTGGCAAATGCAAGCCAGTTTCAGCTTCAGCTGGCAGAAGGCAAAAACCAAACAGGTAGGATAAAGCCTCAAAAGGGTTTAGGCCTTTTACAGGTAGCTACGAAAAGTGGCCCTTGAAGTGCCTTAGAAGCGTAGCTCAAGTGACGCCTTAGCCTCTAAGATCAGCCTTTTTTGTCAGCCAGGTAAATTCCTATTTTTTGAAAAAGGTTTTTGCGCAATATCATGTAAATATAGGTTCATTTTTTAATATCACAAAACTTCCTTTTGTTCAATAATAGGATCATAGAATTTGAACATTAACAAATAGCAATCACATAGAGGGTTGCTCATAGAGGAAAGCCAGAAGCCTAACCTTGCTCCAGTCTATTGCCTCTGAAAAGCAAATGCCTGGCCAGATGTTACCCGGCCAGGCAAATCTAACAAGGGGAGGACATCCACAATGCTAGACTGGAAAAAGTATATGGAAATAGCCGATAAGTTTCAACACAGGGCAAAATACCAGGACAGGGAAGATTTAAAGCAGGACATCGTAGTCAGGCTTGCCGAAGTGGCCAGCAACAATGGGCATAAGCCGTTTACCGAAGGGGCGATGGTAAGGGTGGCCAGCTATGTGACAATGGAGTACTGGCATAATCTCAAGAGGCAACCTGTAGTATCAAGTCTAAGCAATGAGATAGACGGTGGAGATGGCAATACTACCGAGTTATACCAGACTATAGCCGATGATAAAACTATAGACTTAGACGCCTGGATTGACGCTAAGGCCTGGCTGCTAAGGTGTCCTCAGAGGCTGATAGATATTGCCCATAAAAGGGCGATCGGGCAACCACTAAAAGGCAATGAGCGTCAATACCTATGCCGCCATCGTCAAAGGGAATTAGCTAAAGTACAAAAAACCCTGGTTTGATGTCACGTTTTGACCTGGTTTTGTCATTATATAAGTAGAGGCAAAAGCAATGCCAGCGGATAGCGGATTGTGATTAACCTTACAGTTTCAATAATTACCTCGTTCCAATCAAATGCTTAAGCAAGGCTCGTTTAAGCAAATTCAGATAAGGGGGTGATAAATTGGAGCAAGTGAATATAGAGGGCAAGCGTTCGGGTGAAGGCTTCGTAGCTCACAAGGACACTCTGGCCAACGCCTTATCAAGGGTGTTGGCGGAGAGGGTGATGTTGTTCAATGATGATGTTACCGTTGGGCGAAAAGGTTTCCTGGGCTATCTCAAGGCTTTAGCAGGTTCAAATATCGTTAAGGTAGTGCCTGCTAACGGTAATGCTAGCGGAGAGCAGGTTATTGATAAAGGGCTTAAGGTAGTTTGTGGTAGCCATCAAAGCTGTATCCCTGAAGGGGCCTGGATTAAGGATAAAACGCCGTTTACTTTTACCCAAATCCGAGTATCTTCCTGTAACGCTGTTATGCCAAATCTCGGTAGTGTTGAGCTAGCCGAAGCACTGGCCAGGGTTTTGCCCTTTACTGCCAGCGATGATAGCAGAGCGGTTTTGCAATGCATCAAGTTAAGCATAAAGGATAGCAAATTGATCCTGGTAAGCGCTGATGGCTACAGGCTGGCTATTGCTAACCTTTACTTTGATGGTGATGAAGGGGAGGTCTTGATACACAGAGATGATGTAAAGGGGTTAATCCCAGCTTTAAGGAAAGCTAAAAGAGCAAGGTTAGCGATTGAGCAGAAACCTGATAGTGAAGGTAACTTACTTAACAAGTATGTTGTCATTGACACCGAGCTTGTAAGGTATAAGCTGCCAAATCAAGATGGCAAATATCCTGATTATGGCCAAATCATACCGAGTGAGTTTACCTGTAATGCTAGCTTTGACACCAGAGAGGCAAGCAGGGCAAGCCGAAGCCTGTTGAGCGTCTGGTATGATGATAATATCAGGCCTCTTGACCATCCTTTGATCCTGACTATCAATGATGGCAGGATAGCCATAGAGGCTAAAGAGGGTAGAGGCAAAACTGAGATTAAGGCAGATACAAGCGGAGAAGGTAAGATAGCGGTAAACGGCAAATACCTGCTGGAAGCCTTGAAGGCCTGTGATGGTATTGTGAACCTTCAGATGGTAAATCCAGGCTCCCCAATGCTGTTCAGCGTTGATGGCTATCAGCTTATCTTGATGCCGATTAGAATGAGCGAACTGGCCGAAACCGAGGCAAAACGTCAAGCTGAAGCTGAAACCACCAACCAGGCCGAAGCCGAAGCAGTGGCTGAAGCGGAGAAGGTAGCCCAAAAGGCGCAAGCCAGGACTAGAGGCAAGGCAAAGAGAAGGGCCAAAGCCAAAGCCAAGGTTAAAGCAGTAGAGGGTGTAAAGCCAGGTAAAACCGAAGTGACCAAGAGTGAAACCGAACAAACCAGGAAAGCCGATCTTGTCGGTGTAGCATAAAACCAAACATGAACGCTTAACCGAAAAACAGAGCCACATAGAAAAAGAGGGGTATAGTACCCCTCTTTTTGCTTTTTACAGGGGTGCAAGCCGCCAAACTGGCGGGGTTTGCACCCTGCTAACATAGGGGGAACTAAGGTATTCCCAGGCCAGAGTTAAATGTATTTCCTCTATAGTTTTGACAACGACCATAACCTTGACCTGGCAGGTTAGAATTATACCTGTTGCTTGTGTTGGACTGTAATAACTTCATCATCTTTACTCATTTGTACTAATCTGTATAAATTAAATACGATTGATACAAGTGAGATTAAATTAAGTGAGACTGAGTTAAGTGAGATGTTCCGGGGTCGGAGTCACACGTATTTCTCCTATACTTTTGACAGAGCCCACAACCTTGTCCTAGCAGGCCAAGATTATACTTGTTGGACTGGTATATGATTACGATCTTGTCTGGACTGCTAAAATCACGTATGACTTGACTGGACAGTCCAGACAAGGTAAAGCTAAGTCCGTGCATATATGACGCAGTAAGTATTACTGTGGAAAAGTAAGCACATATTGCATAGGTATTTCAAGATGCTGTGCCGGTCTGACCTCATATTCATGAGTAGTTATGAACAATCGCGCTGTATGCGAGTTTACCGTACAAGGCATTTGTGTAGAGTACGCAATGAATAGATATTTTCATAGATATGTAACAAAACAGGCTTTTGTTGCTGACACCCAACATTCTGGGAGTATATTGAAAGGGAACTTGCTTAAATCTATAGCCCAGTGTTACCTATGTGGCAGCCAGCGCACGTGTAGGGAGTTACCAGAATACTTGGTATCCTGATGAGAAGTGGGGTATTGGGCAACATGAAGTTTCTGATGGCAATTTCCTAGTTGGGTTTTCTATCTGGTCAGATAAGAAACCTTCTCTGATTCCAGAACCTCTCCTTTTACCCGATGTGACAATCGAGCTTGTGGATGTGCCCCCACAGGCCAAATGCTCATATGGCTTTACCAATGAACTGTACACTAATACTCTTACTATCATGAATCATGAATCAGTCGATGTGCAAGTAGATTGGAGTGTGGATTGGGATGCACTTTGTTCCGACTTTGAGATATGCGATAAAGGCACTGTAACTGTACCGGCAGACAGAGACGTTGACATATCCCATCGATATTTCTACAAGACTGTGGGCATTCAAGGCGTGACCTATACCATATCTCAGAATGGTAGAGAGCTTGACTCGTGGTCCGGAAGCATAGATGTGATTGGCCGGAGTGGCACTATTACTGTTAGCACGCCATCTACGGTTAAAGTTGGTGAATCGTATGAGGTTACAATAACTCTTACTAACGAAGGATCAGACTACCTTGACATATCTTGGAGTGCTCACTCTACAATTACTGGTGAGTTCGATGGTGGAACCATACTTATGATAGCGCCGCATGAAGATTATGTTATGACTAGGTCGTACCACTGTGATGAACCGGGTAGCAGGACTATTACGTACAAGATGTTCTGCTACGATGATGAGCTTGATTCTTGGTCTGGCGAATTGAATGTCATTCCATAACTGAATTATGAGAAGCTATGATTGAGGAATAGAAAGTGAAATTGGGGATTTTCCTTCTTGTATTTGGTTTGTTCTTAGCAGCGCTTGGCGTGTTTGCTTGGCAATTTGCCCAGTCATCTATGTGGGAGACAGTTCTAGGCGAATTCTTTGGATACCATGAGGAATATGAACAAGCTCTAATGCTTAGAGCAGGGGGTTTGGCGTTAACTGTCTTCGGAGGAGGCATTGCCTTAGGTGGGTTAGTTAGGATGATAGTTAAGAGGTAGGTTGGCGGTGAATTGTCATGAGATTAGCACATATATTTGTTATGAGCGAAGAAACGGGGGTTTGCTCAGATAGGCATAGTGTATAGACTGAAGTGAACTCCTGGAATAATCTGTTCTAGCTGGAAGCCTGGGTCCCTGCAAAAGGATATCAGACAGCCCTGATAATAAGTGGTGCCATTGATCAGTTGCATGTCCCAATCATAAATGAGCCCGGAGGGATAGGATGCCCCCATTTTCAGTGCCACCTAGAATGAGAGACTCCTCATAGGGAGCAGAACTCGCGCTTAACAATCTGTCCAAATTTTGGGGACACCTCAGTTTGCTAACTATCATTAAGTTTGTCTGGTTTTTCACAGAACTGAATTGCTTCAGGCACTTTGACAAAAAGTGGTTCTTCAGCTTTCCCGTTTACTACCCAGACAAATCTATATTCAACCTGGTTAGCATAACGACTGTCTTTCAAAAAAAATGGTAAGGGACACCGTGCAAGAACTGGTTTCATGAGCTTGGCAACGTCAACTGAACCGCTATCATCTTTAAAGTGTTCTAAGTCTTTCGGTGGTTCGTGAGTTTCTTTTACCAGTATCCTCGTCGGTTGATAATTGCACGGGCCTTCGAAGGCAGCTATTAGATTGGGAATATGCCTAGCAATTGCGACACCAAACTTGGTAGACTCGTTAACTCTGATATACGAATCGCACTTGAACAAGTCAGTCGACTTATCGTCGAATCGCATGCATGATGAAAGTATATAAGAATTATTCTTATTTCTCGATAGTCTGCCCACCCTTTTCTCTTGTTTGCCAAACAAAATAAGCCTCGCCTTCACTCTTATCCTGTCTTTGTTCGTCTTTGTGCTTGCAAAACTGAGCGAATGTGCTAAGCCTAAGGGTTCCATCCTCGAAAAATGCATCAACATACTCTTTATCAAGAAATCTGAATAAGGTAGGCGTACAAATATGCCACTCAGTTGTGGCTATTATGAATTTGATCATTAGAATATATCTCTGGACTGCACTCCTATGACTGGACAGTTAGTCCTGGAGAGCCTATACAGATGCGCCATCGCATGCCGTCAGTCCCCCTATTCTTATTATAGACCTTCTCACCAGGATTTTGGGTATTTGCGGTGAAATTCTTCCAACCTGAAGCGTCGGGTTTCGGAGATTCACTCTGCTGAAAAGCACCTGCATTAACCGGGATTACAATGCCGCAGCCTTCTGGTTTAGTTTCCTCGCTTTCACCATCCGCACGAAGCTTTTGAACCATTGCTTTTCGTCATCAGTGAGTAGCTTCCAATCCTTCTGGAAGAAGAGCCGCAA
>JAGGZD010000089.1 GCA_021162245.1 Dehalococcoidia bacterium
GGGCTACCTGTTGCCAGTAGCCTATGCACGCAAATACTATGCAGGACTGGTAGTGGCATCGTGAGAACTTTCGTGTCCACTATTGCCATCCGACCCCAAAACATCAACAACAATTATAAGTAGCAATCGTTCAATTCACTAATTAAGTAATGTGGCCTTTTGAATAGAATATGCGCCAGGAAATCAACTCATAGCACAAACTATATTAACTAAACCATAATATATTATTTTACGTTTCGCCGAGCACTTGATATTCCCCTCAAACGCTGTGCCTGAGTAAGCAACTTCTTCCTCAACCTGATAGCATCAGGAGTTACCTCAAGCAACTCATCATTATTGATAAAATCAATGGCTTGCTCCAGGCTTAACTCCACTGGAGGAGTTAGTTTCACTGCAATATCAGACGTAGATGACCGTACATTGGTCTTCTTCTTTTCCTTACATACATTGATCGCTATATCCTGCAGACGGGAATTAAGCCCAATTATCATGCCCTCATAGACTGGTGTGCCAGGTTCAATGAAAGTAACGCCTCGTCCCTGGGCATTATTCAATCCATAGGTAACAGCTCTACCTTGTTCCGATGCTACCAATGCCCCAGAACGAATTGAACCCACATCTCCATGCCAGGGTTGATAGCCAAGAAAAGTAGTATTCATAATACCTTCGCCTCTAGTAGCAGTAATAAAGGAGTTACGAAAGCCAATAAGCCCTTTTGTAGGCACATGGAATTCCAAACTAACATTACCATGGTCATCATTGCGCATATCCGCAAGCTGGGCCTGCCGCTTGCTAAGCGTCTCGGTTAAAATTCCAATATACTTATCTTTGGTATCAATAATAAGAGACTCAACTGGTTCCATAAACTTACCATCAACTACTTTAGTAATAGCTTCTGGTTTGGAAACTTCAAATTCGCAACCCTCTCGACGCATAGTCTCAATCAGAATAGCCAGATGCAATTCTCCCCTTCCCTTTACCAGAAAAGTGTCTGGGCTAGCTGTGTCCTGTACTCTGAGGCTAAGATTAGTTTCAAGTTCCTTATAGAGCCGTTTCCTTAACTGACGAGAGGTGCTAAAGAATCCCTGTTTACCAGCAAATGGTGAAGTGTTTACTCCAAAGGTCATCTCTACTGTTGGTTCACCAATTTCTATACGTTGTAGAGCCTCAGGGCAAGCTGGACTGCTGATCGTATCTCCAATGCTGACCCTTCCGAAGCCTGTCACAGCTACTATGTCACCCGCCTCGGCTTCCTTCACCTTTAATCGTTTAAGGCCAAGATATGTAAATATTTCACCGATCTCACAATTAATTATACCACCATCAGCATTTATGGTAACTACAGGGGCATGGGTAGCAATCTTACCTCTCCAGATTCTACCAATAGCTATTCTCCCTTTATGGCTATCATAATCCAGATTAGAAACTAACATTTGCAGCGGACCACTTGCAATTCGTGGCGGCGGTACATTCTCCAAAATGCACTCAAAGAGGGGAGCAATATCTTTCCCCTTCATGCCCAATTTGGTTATGGCTATACCTCCCCTAGCACTAGCATATAACACTGGGAAATCAAGTTGGTCTGCATTTGTAGCTAGTTCTAAGAATAAATCCTGGACAAGCCGAACCACCTCTACTATCCGCGAGTTTTTCCTATCTATCTTGTTGATGACCACAATAGGTTTCAGCCCTTTCCCCAAAGCTTGGCGAAGCACAAACTTAGTCTGAGGCATAGGCCCTTCTATAGAATCAACCAGGAGCAGACACCCATCAGCCATACTCATAATACGTTCTACTTCTCCACTAAAATCGGCGTGACCCGGAGTATCTATGATATTAATTTTCACTCCTCTGTAAATTACAGCCGTATTTTTTGCCAGGATAGTAACGCCTTTCTCGCGCTCCAATACGTTCTGATCCATTATTAATTCACCCATTTTCTGATTATCCCGGAATACCTTACTTTGTTTAAGCATTGCGTCTACCAGGGTAGTCTTGCCATGGTCAACATGGGCAATAATAGCTATATTCCTTATATCACTACGGTAATTCATATATACAGCATAATCCTCTCAACTCAATCTTATTGGAAATAGTGAAGATAAATATAGCTTCAAAAACAACCTGCAGCATTCACTTACTCTGCAAGTTCGACTAACAGCTCTTGTCTTGCTAGATAATCAAAACTCCCATCATCCAACGCCAACAACAATCACTCCATCCTGTTCATTAGCATTTTCCCATCAATCACCCACCCTCACTATATCTCCGCTGGCTGGGGATCCAGGACTCGAACCTGGCCTAACTGATCCAGAGTCAGTCGTCCTACCACTAGACTAATCCCCAACGAGCGCAATTATAACTGAACAACCACCACCACGACAAGAATTGAGTAATCTTCCCGCAAGGAAGTAAAAGACAACTAAGAAATACCACAAATGTTCTATTTCACTTGTTTCTTTTCCTCTCCAATATTTCCTTTTCTGCGTTTTCTACTATTGAATGTAAAGTAGAAAGCACCCCCGCAGGCAATGGATCAGGTTTATGGTTTTTAAGAATCGATAGAAGTTCCTCGTGAGCCCTTTCAGCCATATTCTTACTTCCGCTAATCTGCCATGGTTGCCACATCCTCCTATCAATCAATTTAGAGTGGGATTGCTCTCTCATATGCCGCAAAGTATGTTCTGTGCTTAAGAAATTACCACCAGGCCCTACCTGTTCGATAACATCCAGCCCTATACTTTCGTCATTGATGCTAATCCCCTTTACTGCACGACTGATCATTTTGGCCATCTCGTTATCCATCACCAGCTGTGTTAAATCAAATGTAATCCCGAGTTCAAGCATCCCCATACCATAAATTAGATTAGCGCCTGCTAACGCGGGTAAAAGGGCAGTTATGGTTTTTTCGTGAGCTGCCTGCGCATCGGCGGTCTTGCTATCTGCCTACGTGCCTCCGACATAACTGGGAAGGTGATAGTATTGAGCCAGTTGCGCTGCCGCAGCGCTAATCAAGCCAAACTCAGGGCACCCCACCGGAGCAGTGGCGCTTTTCAAATCCATGATCGTAGTTGAACTGCCATAAATCACAGGTGCCCCTTTACAAACTAACTGGGATAATACAATTCCTGCCAGAACTTCTGCATTATGGCCAATCAACGTGCCTGCCAGGGTCACGGTTGTCGTGCCCCCTGCCATAGCCATAGACAAAACGTTGATGGGCATCCCTGTTGAAGCAGCTTCTATAATAACTTCACTGCAACTCTGACTAAGTCCCAATGGACTGCTGGGGCAAACGAAAGCAGTCCATATAGGGCGCTCTTTGGCTTTCTCTTTACTGCCGGCAATGATTGCAGACATTTCAACAAACAACTTTGTAAGCTCCTTAGTAATAGGACCACCAAAACAATGTTTAGAAGTATTAGTTAGAGCAGCTTCCGCAGCATGAAGGGATTCCAATTCTGTAGTGACGTCATTCGGGACAAGCGGCTTTCCCTCAACAACACTTACCTCGCTCAAAGCATCACAAACTAACACAATATTAGCTATGTCTTTTTTAGTCGTTTCCCTACGCTCTCCTGTAAAAGGGTCTATTATCATTATGGCCTGGCCAAAGTTAGTAAATGCAATCCTTTTACCCCCTATGACCATATCATTTTTGGGGCTTCTACCCGCCAGCAGAATTGTACTTGGTGCAGAGCGAATAGCATCCTCTACAACATGGGAAGGAAATTTCACCAGCTGCCGTTTCCTGTCCACAATACAACCACCACCATCGAAAACATCAATGGCCTCATCATTTTCAACTTTTACTCCTGTTCTCCTCATTACTTCCATAGTAGCCAGGTGAATTTCACACAAATCATCCTGTGAAAGTAAATTTAGTTCCGCCCCTCTCATTGTATTCATACCAGACATTACACCGCTTTTCATTAAACACCCCCTATTATCGCCTTCATTGACTATCACTTCAATTTTCTACCTATTCTCTCCTCGAATTTCTTTACGCTGTTGATTTCTATATCCAGCAACTCAGCTATGCGAAATTTCGCATCAATACCCTGAGCCACACCAGGAAGTACATACGCACTCCCAATATCTAAATCCTTTCTTAGTTCATTCATCACTACAGGGTCTGAGAGGTCAACCACAGAAACTCCCAATTTCTTGGCTACATACTCCTTAGCTTCATTGATTTTCATTCCTCGGGCAATTTCCATTCGTGCTACCAGGTCTCCAGCAGTACGTATTCCACCCATCCCCGAGGCAAAATTATGAGCCCCAGACATCCCCTGGGTGTCGCCTGCTCCTACCTACAAACCATCTAGCCCAGTTATTTCTACCATAGCTTTAGAAGCTCTGGATACTGAATCTACAGGAAGCACATCCTGCATCGGCATTCCACATACCCCCATGCCCACATTACCATGTATAAGTATATTGGAACTTTTAACACAATCCTTAATAAAAGTGCTTGCCCGGGCCACATCACAGGGGCACGAGGAATTTGTATTGGTATTAATAGCCGGGCCAAAAATACTAGCTCCTGCTTTCTCAGCCAGCTTCAGTTGTTCACGAGGATATAATCCTGCCAGACGAACACCATCGTAAGTTAATGTTCCATGCATGCCGAAAATAAACTCTCCTGCCATCCCCATTTCGATACACATATCAGGGTATTTATGTCTCAATATCTCAGTTGCTCGCAAAGCAGCTAAAAAATCTCCATCCCCCGCTGCCCCCGTGGTATCAAAATTAATGCCATCGGCTCCAGCCTCATACATCGTACTGGCCACAATAACCATATCATTAGCAGCACATTCCACCATTTCCTCAAAAGATGCTCTGGCTTCAGCAATTTTACCCTGAGGTAACAGTTCCATGGGGTTGACACATGGACCATCTGGTTGAGTATACAAACCCAAATTGGGCATAGCACCATAAAACATGGCGGGAATTGTCACCATCAAAGCTTGTTCCATTATCGGTTGATCCATCCAGAGAAGCTGTTTAGCTGGCTTATAACTGTAATCAACATGAGCCATTTCTAGCGTATCAGCGCCTAACAACCTTTCCAGCATTTGCAATGATTGAAGTTTACTTGCAGTGCCATATGAGCGCTTAATTTTAAGGGGACCACAATCATAACTAAGCACTACTTCTTTCCCTGTATCTACCCCAACACCCCTATCAGTACGTTTAAACAACTCGGCTAGATAGCGCAATTCATCTTGAGATAGAGGAGAAATTTTCCCTCTTTCTGCTGCATCCTGAGTGCCATTTTCTAAGTCATTTTGGAGTTCGCTTTCGCTAAGCTCAATTACAGAACCATCCCCCAATCTCGTACGAATTTTCCCCATATATAGTCTCCTTTACAAAATAACTTCACATGTTTCTTCAGAATCATAAAAACCAATCTTTTCATTGCCACAACAAAAGCTCCTTCGGAACCCAAGTCTGGCAGCCGCAATTCTATCTTTACTCATACAGTTCTTTTTTATTCGTGAATTCCTCTACGAAATCATCAATCATCCTATCAAGCGGATAATTGATATGCCATCCCCATTCCTTCCGAGCCATTGAATCTTCAACTTTGGGCATTCCCTTCCCCATTATTTTAAGTACTTCAGGGCTTAGCTTAACTCCGATTTCCGCACCTGGTATATGTTTCTTTACAGCATCGACAAATTCCTTAGCGGTAAGACTAGACCCAACAATGTTGTAACACATTGTCTTTATATTTTCTTTCGGGGCATCATGAATATCGATTAGCGCTCTCGCCGCATCCTTGAAGTAGGTTACACCTATACGAGTATCTTCTGGGACCCACACATCAAATGGCTCACCCTTTATGGCATGTTCAATTGACCACGGGAAACACTGATCCACCCCCATTGTCTTGACCCCAGGGCCAATCACTGTATCATACCTAACAGCCCTAAAATCTAAACCAAACCTTGTATTGTAAAATCTCCCTAAAAGTTCTGCGAAAACCTTAGCAACACCATACATCATTCTTGGTCTCTGCACTGTAAAATCCGTAGCAACATCAGGGACCTCGGGGCATAATAGCACTGCCTGAGAACTCGAGAAAATTACCTTCCTAACATCAAAAAGTCTTGCCGCCTCAAGAACATACATCATCCCATTGACGTTTGTTTTGTAGCATGCCCAGGGGTCAGCATCTGACGGGACAGAAAGCATAGATCCTAAATGAAAAATGCTTTCCGGTTTGTAATCATGCACCACATTCAGTACTGATGACCAATTCCCAAGGTCACCACGGACAAATTTCACTTTGTCTTTAATATCAGTCCATAGCTCTCCCCTGGGATTAATATCAAATAGCACAACATCTTCCCCTCTGGCAACAAGTTGTCTGCCAACTTCTCTACCTACCAGGCCAGTACCACCTGTCACTAATTTAGTCATGATCGATAACCTCCTCTACAAAAACATATTGCAAATTCCTATCAGCCTGCTTCTTATAGCAATCCAATTTAGCTATAGTGAATGGTACTTCTCTTAAGAATTATTTGTCCTACTATCTCTCGCCTAGAGGCTCACTGGTTCTCGATTTACCTCTCACAAATTTATCCTCTTTCCCTTGCTAAATTCAATTAAGCCTCTTGTTCACTTATCGTAAATCTCGAGTGGCTTACCAATGGCTTTTCTGAATTCAGACGCTGTCGCTGGCCTACGTCCAATGGCTTTTAGTATGGTTACAAATTGTCTAACCAGTCCCGGATTATCCGCTACCAGTTCATCCTTGTGTGGGTACATGAACATAGAATCTTCAGTTCCCATACGCACACCTATCACCGGCGGCCCATACATAGCTGCATAAGCTAACTGCCAGAGGCCACCATGGCCGCATTGGCTAATCTCCACCACAGAGTCTGGTTCAACCTCCAAAATTCGGTTAATAATGAAGTTATACCACTCGAACATAGCTTTTGGACTATGTATCGTCGACATATGTGGCTCCCCAGTACAAATACGCCATAGCACCGGGCGAAATTTGTATATTCCCGTGTCTATCAACCAATCCCTTGCCTGGTCAACACTCCCTGCATCGTGAAGGCAAAGTTCTGGTTTCTGATTTATAGCCTGCATAAACTCGACGTGAGCCTGCACAGCCTCTTTAGAAATACCCATTAATGTATTGGACCACCAAACCGCCGCCAGTGTAATCGGAGCCGTTTCTGCAACCCCCTTAAAGTCAATTAATGGAGCCATGGACTCTTCAAATGTGGTGCCCCCTTCTGGACACCCATCAACAAGAACATCCTTCCCATACTTCGCCTTGATCGGGTCAATCACCCTATGATAATACATGGGATCGAGAGTCGGTATTCCATTCGCATCTCTGACATGCACATGGATAGCACAAGCCCCGGCCTCAAGAGCACCCATCATCTGGTCTCTGACCCATTCTGTAGAGTATTCCAAGTTCGGGTTCATGGACTTCATCATGTAATCTCCAATGGGAGCAATTTTGATGGCGAAAGGTTCATCAACCTTCCACTTTGGCTCTTTGACGATTGGCGTCGGGTCGAACGGCCAAGGAGCGATATACATCTCCTTTATATCTTTCCATTTATATATCAGTTTTTTTTCTGCTGGCGACATTTTTGCCCGGATTTCTGGTAACCACTGATCAGGTGATCTCCCTCCCATCAACATTCCTTCTTTTCCTGTCATTTTCATTTCCCCCTTATTTTTGTTTGCTTCCAGAATCATCAATAATTACGACATCCCCATCCCTTCCTATATTAATATCAGATACACACTTGGGTCTAACACAATCCACCCGAACTATTCAAGTATTTAAAATTTCCCTTGTTAATAACTTACTCAGACCAAGTAAGAACCTTGTTTAAATCCTCCTCCAAATGCTTCCATCATAGGCATGGCAGCTGCATACACTTCACAATGCATTCCAGGAATATGAGACAAATTTGAATCCAGTATCTCTACCCTTATTTTACTTCAGCAATTCCACTTCAGCTCTGCTCAAAATCCGCGATATTTCCTCATATACATCCCCGGAAATAGCTTCAGGTTTATGGGTAGCCAGGATTTGTTTAACTTTCTCATTAGCCACCTGTCTCAATGACTTGGAGCCTGCTTTTTCCCAGGGGACAAATGGACCTTTAGCACTCAACTCTGGTAACCAAACTTCTGTTTTATAGTGAGACAAAGTATGCTTCTGCCCCAAGAATTGGCCTCCAGGACCAACTTTACGAATAATATCCAATGCCATGGTATCATCGTTTATCTCACACCCTCTGGCTAACCTGCGGGCTGCATTAATAATTTCATTATCAATAACCAGCATTTCCAATCCCATTGCATTTGATGCATCCAATCCTCCTAAAGCCACAATGAGTTCCGGCCCCATCAACAAAACCGCTGCAAGGTCCATACCTTTTTCGTAGCCAGACTGGACATCTGGAATCTTGGAATCAGTTGCCGCACCAACCAATTCAGCTGGAATTCCATAGTAGCGCGCCAGTTGTGTCAATCCCATATGTATGAGGAACCGCTCTGGCGCTCCTGAATTAGTGCATCCAGTCTTGAAATCAGTAGAGGCAGCAGCACTCGAATATATCGCCGGCGCTCCAGCGTTGGCACACTCTGCGATAACAATACTTGCTAAAGTTTCAGTATTACTGACAACTAATACTCCCGCTATAGTAGCTGGCGCTGTTTCACCTATCAGGGGCATAGTCATATGCACAACTGGAATGCCAGCTTTGGCAAATTCTACGACAGCTTCTATTGAGCCCTGCTCAAATGCTAGAGGCGAGATAGGAGATTGCAACGCGGACATAATAGGTTTCTTCTTAAGCTCTTCTCTCCCACCAGCCACAGCTGCGGCAATTTCAATTTCGTATCGAGCCTCCGTGGCACTGAGTGCTTCTGTTTGAGCATGTTTTTCGGAGCTATTCAGTAAAGTAACCGTTTCCACTATTGTTTGCATCGGTGCCGCCACTTCAGTAGGAGTCAGAGAGGCCCAGTTAACACCAACATTGTTGAGGTAATCTGCCACTCGCAACCAATCAGCTAAATCTTTATTCGTAGAAGAGCGGCGTTCCCCAGTATCAATATCCATTACGAGAGCTGCATAGCCGGTCGTCGTATAATGCGGTTGCCGCTTATCAAGCGTAAAGTCATATTTTGGATTTCTAGCACAAAGCTTTATTGTTTTCGGAGCCAGTTCCAGAGCTTTATGAACCAGTTCTGAGGGAATTCTAGTAACTTGTGTGTCATAATCAGTGTCGGCTCCAGCCTGTTTTAGAATGTCAAGAACTCTCTTGCTCTGAACTTTAACTCCCGTCTCTTCTAATATTTTGAGTGAAGCGTCGTGAATAGTCTTTATCTCATTTTGAGACAAAAAACTCATACTTGGTTTCGGCATTTTTAACTCCTTTAAATTCGCTCCAGTTTCACCTTATTATGCAAATGTATGTAGATATTCCTGAATCAATTATTGTATGTTCTCAACACCACCTTTCATCACATATCCTCACCTGTAACCTGAAAATTTCCACCCAGCTATTTCAGCATTGGAACCCCATTAACCACAGTGCGAAGCAAGTGGCACACACATACCTCTCAAGGCGTGTGTGTGACACTTGCTTTTACCATTTATTGGCTCGACGGGCTTACTTTTCTTTCAATTGCACTGGCTATATAATAAACCGCTATTGAAACTGCCAAAGCCACAAAGGCTTGCTCTATCCATCCTAATAAACCACGCACACTCAACACAACTAACACTATCAAACTGACAAGGATAGCGGAAAAAGCACCCCATTTCGTCCCTGGTTTGATAAAGTAACACAGTGTAGGACCAGCTACGACGGCAGAGAGACCAACCCAGCCAAGAACAAGAAGTTTAACCATAAGTGCTGGAGGCGATGTAACTGCCCAAATCACAGCCACCGCCCAAAGAGCTACCATTATGGTTCGGCCCCATCTCAACTTCTGAGCTTCAGTTTGACCACGTTTTTCGTATAAAGGAAGGAACAACTCATCTACACAAGCAGTAGTCGCTAACAAGCTGCCATCAAAAGTTGTCATTATTGCAGTAAACACTCCTATTGAAAACAACCCAAATATCACTGGATTAGCGTAAGTTTGAAAAATCATGGGCATCACGGTGTCCGGGTCCTCTAATACTCCAGGCAGAAGGACATGTCCTGCTATTCCAGTAAAAATGAAAAATGGAACCATGCAAACAGACGCTGTAGCTACTAAGGTAAATATGGCTGCTCCCTTGTTAGTGGTCTCCCCAAGGCTTATGTAGTAATGCCAATAGTGAGGCAAAGCCTGATAGAAAACATACAACACAAGAAAGGAAATCCATATACCAGCCATGGTAGCACCATATGGAGCTCCTGTAGGAGGATGTAAAAGTTCAGGATTGAATTCATTAATCCGGGCTGTTACAGCCCCAATTCCCCCCTGGCTAAGAATTAGCCAAATCACCGTACCAAAGGTAATAATCATAAAACCAAGTCCAACAATGTCCGTAAAAACAACTGCTCTTAATCCTCCCATCAGGGAATAAACAATTATGACAACACCACATATCAGAAGTGCAGTTACATATGACACTCCCAATACCGGACTAAACATCACGCCTAAGCCCTTAAGTGCTGCCACAAAGGTAAGCACGTAGGCTGCCATCGTGACTATGGAGATTAGAGCCGTCAACGCATACCCACCACCATGAGCATCCCTTATGAATCCTGTAAAAGAAGTAGTTCCCAATTCTGCAGCCTTTTTTCTAACCCTGGGTGCCCAAATAAAAGCCACAATGGCTACACCTGGAATCCACCCAGCAAAACTGGCGAACTCAGGTACACCGTAGGCATAGCCACTACCTGGAGCCCCTATATAACTCCAAACACCAGTGACAGCAGTGGCGAAAGATAAACCCAACACAAGGGGCGTCAACTTCCTTCCAGCCACATAGTAGTCTAATCTGGTTTTTACACCCTTACGGTACACAAGCCCTACCCCTAACAGGGCAATAAGGTAAACAATAGCTATAACCTTAGGTATCATTTAACCGTACCTCCTTTTCCACCTGTACGCGATTTCTCCTCCTTCTCTTCCTGAGCACAAAGGAAATATGCTATTACCGTGGCTGCTATCCAACCAGGGAAGCCTGTGTATAGCACCAGTATAGGGTCTTTTATCCCTATCAGAACTGAGGCTATTCCCCACACCACAATGATTGCAGCCGCTATCGTACTCTTCTTCATTTTACCTCCTATTTTCTTCATTCATCACACCTGTAAGCTAGCAATTCCAGACACCAACTATGCCAAGCTAGAACCGAGTTAAAACTCACATGAATGCCTGCTCCTGAAAGATAAAATGTACATCCTAAACAACCAATTTGTTCACCTCCTTATTCTTTCGTCTTAATTCTAAACTACCACAGATTTTTAATTTTGACAATAGCTGTATACCTGGACGGTCTTTTGTTGCTATAATTAACCCAGAGGTTGCAAGATGGCCAATTGGAATACCTGCCAGAAAACCCTGGGAATATTCTTTAATGACCAATCTTTGTTAAAGCAAGCCTTTGTCCACCGCTCCTATCTCAATGAAAATCCCAATTCCACTCAACTCAGCAATGAGCGGTTGGAGTTTTTAGGTGACTCCGTCCTCGATTTCATAGTAACTAACGAGTTATATAGTACATTCCCCGAACTGCCCGAAGGTGAACTCACCACAATTCGTGCCTTCCTGGTTTGTCGCCAAACGCTAGCTGAAATAGCCTCTTCACTAAAACTCGGTGACTGGCTCTTACTTGGACGGGGGGAAAAGGTTAGCGGGGGAAGGGAAAGACAAAGCAATCTAGCAAACACCACAGAAGCACTAATTGGGGCTATTTACCTCGACCAAGGATTATGTCAAATCAAGGAATTTATCCTCAGGCAACTTAAGCCATTCTTGGAGAAAATAAAACACGGAGAGATAAGTCCAAATTACAAAGCATTGTTACAAGAGCTTGTTCAAACCAGAAAAACCCAAGCTCCTGTATATCGATTGCTAGAAACCACTGGACCTGACCATGATAAACAATTTACAATAGAGGTACTCATAGAGGATAATGTACTTGGCAGAGGCACAGGAAAAAACAAACAAGCTGCTGAAATAGAAGCAGCCCGCTCTGCTTGGGAAAAATTGAGGTGCAGCCATGGGTAAACGAGATTACGGACGAAGAGAGGCCAAAAAACCCAAAAAGGGAGCTAAGAAATCCAGTGTAAGTTCTGAATTCAACCCACCCGTAGAGGTGGAGGTAATCAAGAAGAAGAAGAGAAAGGCACACACTGAAGATTATAACGAGTAAACAGATTGCAGCTCAAGCTTATGTGAAGTTTTGCCTCGATAAGGACATTAAAAGGAGATTTAGGCTAGCCATATACCAGTTACAAAAATTGTAGTTTTTGTAACTGGTACTACAACGTAAATCGTCTCTTGGGCAGAATTTCGGGAGGCTTCAGAACTGGCCCACCAGATAAAGCTGAATCGACTTAGATAGAAGCAAGCCTACAATTATGAGGTTTAGAAATGGCAGAGATGTCTCACCTTTCAGTTAAAATATATGGTCGCGTACAGGGTGTTTTCTTTCGCCATTTCGTACAGGGTATAGCTAAAGAACTGGAATTAAAAGGCTATGTGTGCAACCTGCGTAGCGGGGATACAGTGGAAGTTCAAGCTGAGGGAGATAAACAGGAATTGGAAAAATTAATAGAGCAACTTAAAATAGGGCCACCAGGGGCTCAAATTAGAGATATAGAAACAACGTGGTCAACTTATTCAGGACAATTTACCACTTTCGATATAAGATACACCTAAACAATAATACCTTAATTTCCAGATTGGCTTCTACCTTCCTTGATCAAGTCCAAATATGCACACCGCACACCAGCCAATTGTGAAGCCTCACGATCAACTTCATAGGGGTCACCTACAAGAATTTTGCCACATTCCTCAACCTTCCCCTCCATCGGGTTATCAGTGTAGGAAATTTTCTGCCGAGCCTCAATGATTCCTATATCCGAAGGCATTGTGAAATAGAGGTCAGCAAGTACCTTCTCTATTCCAAGTTCACGTAAGGCACTCCAATTACCATGTTCACCTCTCCGATACTTACTTACAGGTAATAAGCTTAGCAAGTTTGCTACACTAAAATAACCACTATTACCACAAATCTTAAATGGAGCCACGCTAATCAAAAAGTCGCTCCGCAAGACTAAATTAGATGCCCAAAAAGTGGGCACAGCGAAGAATTCACTTAAAGGATTTTCCATCTCCAGAAAAATAGAATCTCTAACATCAAGCATAAGCACATTGTGAAAATTATATTTTAAATCTTGATACGCAGGATATATCGACTCCCCTTCAGGCATCCCATCAGCAATGAATATATCAGCATCGCTAACCTTCCTTATGCCTTCAATAACAGTATTCAATATCTCAGGGCTTGTAGTTACAGGGTAAGGCGAGGAAAAGTGAGCACAAGGTTTAATTAACACACGCCTTACCCATGAAAGTCGTGCTGGAGGCGTAAAAACAAAATCGGATGCTTCAAAAATCATTGTCTTAGTTACAGATTATTATGTGATGCTCTGATTTTCCCAACTACGATACCGGCTCCAGAATCACAATCTCTGTGATTCTGGGTAGTTTTTCAAGTCTGAACTCTACCTCACTCAAATCTATCTTTTTAACATTTACCTTGCCGCGGAGGAAGTCATCAATACCAGCTATAGGATAAGTACACTGAGGTGTTCTGAAATGCATGGGAATTACCACCTTCGGCTTTAGTTGATCACATACCTGACTAGCAGCAGCAGCGTCAATAGTATAAAAGCCACCCACAGGGGTAAACAATATATCTACGTCACCAATTTCCTCAACTTGTCCAGCGCTAAGCACATGTCCCAAGTCCCCCAGATGACAAAGATTCATCTCATCCAGTCTAAAACAGAAAACAGTATTGGCTCCTCTTTGCTCACCTTGCACAGTATCATGGTAAGTTGCTATTCCCCTAAACTGGATACCCTTGGCAATTCTTACACCACTACCTTTAAGCACTTCTGGCTCACCCCATACTGCTGAAACATTATTATGATCATAATGGTCATGGCTTACCACAACAACATCAGCAGCTTCTTTAATAGGAGAATAATTGAGGTTCTGCTCTACAGCATAAGGGTCAGTAATTATTCTGAATCCCCCATCAGAAACAAGCAAAAAACAAGCATGCCCCAGCCATTTCACTTTCATGCACGAACTCCTTTCTCAGCTAATGACAGAGCCAATTTAACCAGAGTTCTCACTCCAACGCCGGTAGCTCCCTTCACTAGATAGCCACTTTCTTTATCGCTAAGGGCAGTCCATGCTATATCAAGATGAACCCAGGGGGTATTATCCACAAATTCACTCAGAAAAAGGGCA
>JAGGZD010000011.1 GCA_021162245.1 Dehalococcoidia bacterium
AACTTGCTAAAATCCATAGTCCAGTGTTACCTATGTGGTTAGCCTGCACATTTATCCTGAAGAGTGGTATCCCCATGGTATAATTATTTACAGAGACATATTGCTTATCCTCAATAAAGACTTGGTATGAATATAAATATGATGAATAGTGTTTTAAACCTCTAGTGAATATGCAAGAGTTACGAAAAAGCATACTGCAAGCCCTCCTAGATTGGGAACACTCAGGAAAGAGTAAAATGCCGACAACAATGCAACTAGCAAAGAGCCTTGGTGTTAGTATTGAAGATATACATGACCAATTTGATATTCTAGAAACAGATGGGGCTATAAAGGTCATCCATATGTTAAGTGGGGTTAATAATCATACAGCCTCGATTACTGGGGTCGGGAAAAAGATACTGGAAGAAGCCCAGAGCGGCTGGCAATCTGAGTCTTTTAAATCAATCCCGACTGGTACAGATGAAGCGTTGGAATTGTTTGAAGAAGTAACCTCAGCCTTATATACAAGCTATGATTTGCTAGCTTGTTTACGCAAATGTCTACATGGCATTCGAATACTGGGATGGGATGAAGTCTGGATTATTCAGGAATTAAATGGCTATCCTAAGGACCAAATACCATCATGGAGGAAGGTTTCGGGCGTTCTGACGTGGGTTGGTGAGGGTCTTGCTGATAATATGTCGTTAGCAGCCGCCATTAGAGTGAAGTCCATGAATGAAATTAAAGACATGCCAACTAGAATTGACATCTATAATCCTATTACCGAACTGATTGCGAATCAAGGGATAGGATTTACGTGGAGTACAGGAAAAACGAAGACGGTAAAGCCAATTCGCGAGTTTATTACGGTACACGAAATCAAGAAAGTTGACCCCTCAGCTATCAAGGGCATCCTTGACCTTATTGCTAACAAGCTTTTCAACTATGTATCTAAGGCAGTGGTCACCCTAAAATTTGGGCAAGTAGTAGCTTCGGTATTCAACAAATATCAATTGTCTGTTGAATCTGGGTTCACTCGCCTGGGAATCGAGGATGACCTCAAGACGGCATATCAAAACTTGATGCAGGATAACCCTGCAAGCTGGCAAGCAGCGGTTATGGCGTGCAGGAATATAATGCATAAGCTCTCTGAAGTACTCTGGCAATCATCAGAAAAAACCCATCCTTACTTAGATGCCAAGGATGGATCACCTATGGTTGTAAACCGAGATAAAGTACGAAA
Organism: Dehalococcoidia bacterium; assembly: GCA_021162245.1. GTDB lineage: Bacteria > Chloroflexota > Dehalococcoidia > GIF9 > AB-539-J10 > JAGMDB01. The sequence continues at coordinate 1,223 of JAGGZD010000011.1, forward strand.
CAGGATACGCGCGTATCTTCATGAAAAGGGATTTAAAAGCGACGATTTACTTATGAAAATGATAGATGCTCTATATTCTATGGCATCTGCGGGTAAACAATCTATCAGTTATGAACATGCCCAAAGCGTAATAATCCATACTTATATTTTCCTTGGAGAAATGGTACGGCTTACGGATATGCTGCCGGTAACAGAAGTTCTCAAGAAGTAACCATAAATTCTAAAAGTAAAACTCAAAATAGATTCTCCTGGCTAACCACATAGGTAACACTGGACTATGGATTTTAGCAAGTCCCCTTTCAACATACTCCACTAATGTTCGGGTAACTAACAAAAGCTTGGAATGTTACCTAGCAGTTGCTACCTAAGAACTTTGTTGCTAAGATTATTGGCAATGGTAGCAGCTGGGTCAAATACTGAGGCTGAAAGCCAGTTCGAAAGTTCTACCTATTGTAACCCCAGCTCCACTAGAGTGTATGGTAGACAGAACCGTTGTTTACTTTGTCGTTAGCCCTTTTGGTGGCAAGGGCATCGTGTAATTGAGCAACACTTTATTTGCAGTTACCATTAGCTCTTTCACAAAACTCCTAATTCGGTTGAAGGTCTCAACTGTACTCAGTCCACTGTAGCGGCTAGCTTAAATAGACAAAGCTGTGGGCATTGAGAAGGGGAGCGACTTCAAGCACAGGTATAACTTCGCTATCTTCGGCAGGAGCTGTTCTGGATAGCCAGGCTATTTTTGGGGAATAGTATCCTGGACAGGCCTGATGGCTAAAATTGTCGGGATGGCGAAGAGAGAAAGGATTGCAAAAATGGTAAAAGCAAGGTGGTAATTTCCTTGAACGTCGTACAGCCACCCAGCCAGGAATGGAGCGGTGATCCCTGAAATTGTCCCACCCAGAGCATATAAACCTCGCAGCGAGGCAAAAGATTTTGTGCCAAAGTAATCAGCCTGGATCGCTGACGATAGCGGGATCTTCGCACCGTAGCCTGGTCCATAGGTGAGGAGGAAAGGAATAATCATCCACGGGCTGTGAATGTTAGCAAAGATAAACATACCTACAGTTTGCAAGACACATGTCAATACCAATAAACGCCTTTTATCATAGATATCGCCAAGCCAAGCAAAGCCCAATCTGCCAATCAGGCTGCTGGTGGTAATGCCCAGCATGGTAAGAGCAGCTAATTTTTCTGATATGCCCACGCTAATAAGATAAGGCATTTCGTGCACTGTCAGGGCACTCAGAAAAAAGGAGACAAATAGATTGGACAGCATCAACAGCCAGAAAGTCCGTGTTCTTAGGGATTGCTGCACGCTAAGTTCTTTTTCCACTACTATTCCATGCCCCAATTGAGTTCCGCTGCCAGCAGGGGTTAGAGATACTTTGCCTTCAGGTTTATCACCATCCGGGAGGTAACCATACTGTTCAGGACGGTGTCTGATGACCAACGACAGTGCAGGTCCAATGGCCAATGTGACTATCCCCATAATAACCATACTACCCCGCCAACCATGTGAGTGAATTAAGAAAACCAGTACTGGGGTCATTATACCGGAGAGGCCATATCCTGCAGAAAGAATTCCCAGGGCAAGCGAGCGACGCCGTTTGAACCAATTAGCTACAGCTGCATATTCGGCGAGACCAAGTGCAGCAGTAGAGCCCAGCGCCAGTAGAAGAAATGTAGCATAGAAATAGTACAGAGAATCGGTGCGGCTTATCAAGATAAGGGCAGCTCCCATAACTAACATGCCGCCGAATATACATTTCCGCGGGCCTACGCGATCAATAAGAAAACCAAAAATAGGACGGATGATACCACCTTCAATACTCCTTAGAGAAAAAGCTAGCGACGTCTGGGCCCTGGTCCAGCCCATTTCAGCGACTATCGGATTAAAGAAAGCAGTAAAGCCATAGAAAGTTGTGCCTCCAACGACCAGAAAGAGCACAAAAGAAGCAGCTACCACCCACCAACCGTAAAATATCCCTCGTGGTTTCTTAGTGAAGGTCATGAAAGCTCCCTCTGGCTATGTGCTGAAGTGTACCACTATAGCAGATTGTAAATAATTTGGCACGGGAGAGTATCTTTCCATACAAGATCAGATTGAAGAAAAGATGTGTTTTCTAATTCTGGACTGTACCTTTATCAGGAATCTTCTTACCCTTTTATGGGGATAGCTACTCGGCAGGAACTACCATGCTCCAGAGCAGAGTATAAATAAGCTGAGGCAAAGGAAGTATATTTCAAGAAAGTCCATACCACACAAGGCATGAGGAATAGACCGCCATTGCAAGGAGTAAATTCAAAACGAGCCATTTACCATTTGCCAGTTTTATGGATCGCTATCCCCATAGCGATCAAACCTACGCCAAAACCAATGATCACTGCTGCTGGCATAAGATCAAATCCTATGCCAACTCCTAGTCCAATGATAAGGCATCCAACAAATACATAACTGCTTAAGCCTGCTTGCTTCTTTTCCTTGTCTTTATCAGCCATTTGTTTTCTCCTCTAAACTAGTCCTTTTTTGCCAACCGAAGTTTAATTTACCCACAAGGCAGAATCAAATAATTGGGGATTCTGATAAGGGTCAGAGTGCCACATCATCAATTACAATAGGACATGTTGGCCAGGTTGACCACATTCAGGGTAGATGACATAATAATATTATTGGTGGGTATAGTTCGCCGTACGTCGGCGGATTGGCGTGTTGTATGGCGGTGGCTGTTTGTTTGTATTTTTAGTGGAGCTCATAGGCTTATATACTGTCTATGATGACCTTGTCTGTGGAGGATTTGAGTAGAGTATTCACCCGGATATGCAGGCTTGATAGCGTTCGTCGATTTGTTGTCGGGATAGGTACACTATAAACCAACTAACATTTACTCGGATGATTTTCTTGGAGGTGCAGGCATTGGGTGCAGACTTTACTGGCAGGAATCGGTTGCTGGTGGAGAAGTTTTTGACCCGAGAAGCCCGCTGATATTCACCACTGGACCTTTGGGCGGTTTTACAGGGTTATCTGGTTCCAGGTGTCAGGTTTGTGAAAAACCCCCCGTGGCCGCTCCTGAACATTTTAGCTATGGCAATATGGGGGAAGCTGGGGGGCCTACCTGAAGTTCGCTGGGTTCGATGGACTGGTACTCAAAGGAGAAGCGGAAAAACCTGTCTATCTCTTCCTTTATGATGGCGTTTGTGAAATTCGAAATACTGCTCACCTCTGGGGCAAGGGCACGATGCATACGCAACAGATTTTGAAGGATGAACTTGGAGTAGCAACTCGAGTAATGACCATCTGCCCAGTAGGAGAGAACAAAGTTACCTTTGCTACATTA
>JAGGZD010000019.1 GCA_021162245.1 Dehalococcoidia bacterium
GGGCAACATTCTCTTTGGCTACTGTGTAATAGAAAACCATCCATTCTACCCTCAACCTCTCATGGCTTGTAAAGCCTGATAAGTCTGCTGCCCCTCTCCAGCGCTCATACCTGCTCTTCAAGATAATGGGCTTTCTTTTAAAGAAATAATAGCTGTTTGTTTTCCTTATTTCGGTAACTCCTTATGTTAGGTTAATATCATTACTAACCATACCATTAGTGTTACCTATGTATCTCAGCCTCCGCATCCTCTACCAGGGTATTGCAAAAACTATTGCCACGTGGCAAACTCTAGAATAGAAACTATGCTCTGAATTCAATCACCCCTCAAAAGTATGAAGATATATCCAAGATGAACAACTCAAAAATCTTTCGCCTCCCCCAACTAGCATGGTATGGAGATACCGAAATTGAGATAGATTTCCCCAGCTCGTGGGATGTTACCATCTGCCATATGCACGGGCATGACACCCCTCCCTTAAACGAAGATGATATCAGGAAAGCCTTCCATAATCCCATTGGCTCTAAATCCATAAAGGAACTAGCTAAAGAGAAAAAAGAGGTTGTGATACTCTTCGATGACATGTCGAGAGCTACACCTTCTGCCACATTGATACCCTATGTTTTAGAGGAACTTGCCGCCGCCGGCATTCCCGATGATAACATACGCTTCATAGCTGCCATTGGAGCTCATGGTGCAATGAATGGGATAGATTTCAGGAAAAAATTGGGGGATGAAGTGATGGGCAGGTTTCTGGTCTATAATCATAATCCATATGAAAACTGCACCCCCATTGGAGTAACCAGCCAAGGTACACCATTATCAATCAACAGCGAGGTAATGTCCTGTGACCTCAAGATTGGGATTGGCTCTATCGTACCACATCCATATAGCGGCTTTGGCGGCGGCAGTAAGATAATTCTCCCCGGCGTTGCATCTATGGAAGCGATAGATGCTAATCACACAAGGCTTGGACTTTCTCCAACAATCGGCATAGGTAAATACGAAGGCAATGTGCTGCACAAAGACATGAATGAAGCTGCTAGAATGGCAGGGCTTGACATTAAGATAGATGCTATATTTAATTTGAAAAGAGAGATAACAGCTCTTTTTGTTGGCGACCCAATAGAGGAACATATAGAGGGAGTGAAGCTAGCCAGAGATTATTATGCAACGAATATGATCAGCGATGCTGATATCGTCATCGCCAATTGCTATTCCAAGGCGAACGAGATGTGTCTCGCTCTCCCAATAGCATCCTCGCTTCTATCCCAAAAAAGTGGCGACATAGTACTTATAGCAGTTACCCCTGAGGGGCAAATAAATCACTATTTAGAAAGAAGTTTTGGGAAGAAGTTTGGCGGCAGGAGCTGGCAAATAACAAGGAACCTAAGCAAAAACCTGCTTCGTAACATCAGGAGGCTGACTGTCATGACACCTTACTCAGACAAGGTCGGTGGCGACTGGGTAGCGCCATATAGCTTGATTCATCAAGCTAAAACATGGGCAGAGGTAGCCCATGAACTCAAGAATAGATATGGTGCTACAGCAAAGGTAGCAGTAATACCAGATGCAACAGCGCAGTATTTTCCTGAAGCATTAACTATGGAAGGAGACGAAGATGATTAAAACTATTGCAATTTCCAAAGCTCAAGCCTTCCCCAAGGGGATAAAATATACTGATATTCGCAGTTATGCTTTTACATTCCTCTTTGTTGCGTTAAGCACGGCTACACCTTGGATTTTTCATCAATTCCACCTAGCCGGGCCTATTTTTCTACCTATGCATTTCTTCGTGCTAGTGGCTGGATTGTTATTCGGTTGGAGAGCAGGACTAATAGTTGGGCTATCCACTCCCATAATTAGCTTTGTCATATCAGGCATGCCAGCTGTAGTGCTCCTGCCCCAGATCATAGCAGAAGTTTCAACATATGGATTAGTTGCCGGAATTCTACGCGAGAGATTCAATCTGCGAGTGATATGGTCATTAATTGGGGCAATGATAGGGGGACGCCTGACATTACTTTTAGTATTATCAATAACTTACCTTATGAAAGGAGCAACTTATAGCCCCCTCAGCATCTATACAGTAGCAGGCGGGGAGATAAACCCCCTCGCTTCTTTTTGGTCAACCATTGCACTAAGTTGGCCAGGGATTATTATCCAACTGATATCTATATCAGTAATCATTAAATTTTTAAAGATAACTATAGCCAAAAATAGCCGGAGAGACAGCTAACTTTGAATGAAACCCCTCTATTCAAGCAGTTCTTAGTAAGCAGTAATACTCTCTGGGTATACAAAGGTGACGGATTGCTGTTTATATCCAGTAAACATGGTCTACAGCCGCTATTTGAATATGTTGACAAAGGTACACCATTTCAGGGCAAGATTAAAATATTCGATAAGGTAATAGGCAATGCTGCTGCTTTGTTAATGGTAAAAGCTAAATGTAAGGAAATCTATAGCCCCCTGGCCAGCGAACTTGCGCTCAAAACGCTACGCCATTACAACATTCAATATCATATTCATAGCACCACCCCATACATTCAAAATCGTGAAGGGGAAGATATGTGTCCAATGGAAAAATTATCCATTGATAAAAACCCTGAGGCTTTCTACACAGCAGCAAGACCCCTGTTTTATCGCCCTACAGGGGAGCCTAAGGCAGGGAACAGGGCACAAGGAACTAAGCATTGAATTTTATTGACAAGCTACTTAATATTAGCAGGAAGAACGAAAGCCTGCTTTGCATTGGGCTCGACCCCAACCCGGATTTAATACCCAAAGTAAGCATCTTAGAATTTAACACCGCTATCATCGATGCCACCAGCGATTTAGTATGTGCCTACAAGCCTAATTTGGCTTTTTATGAAGCTCTAGGAATCGAAGGCATGACTATCTTACAAAAGACTATTGAACACATACCCGACAACATTCCCATAATTGGTGATGCCAAGCGTGGCGACATAGGCAACACTGCTAAAGCTTACGCTAACGCTCTTTTCTCCACCTTCAGCTTCGACGCTGCCACAGTCAATCCATACATGGGTTTTGACTCCATAGAGCCTTTCATTAACTACCACGATAAAGGAATATTCATTCTATGTCGAACGTCAAACCCCAGTGCCATAGATTTTCAGAACCTCCATTGCCCTACTGGCGTCCCACTCTACAAAATGGTTGCACACAAAGCCAAAGAGTGGAATATTTATAACAACATTGGGTTAGTAGCTGGCGCCACCTACCCTGATGAATTAAGAGAACTTCGCTCAATCTGCCCTGAGATGTGCCTGCTCATTCCAGGCATAGGCACTCAAGGCGGCAATTTGGCTTTAACAATCAGCTATGGAGTGGATACTCAAGAAAAAAATGCAATTATCAATGTATCAAGACAAATTCTTTATGCCTCACGAGAAATAGGCTTCGCACAAGCAGCCAGAAATACTGCCGAGAGAATACGAAACCAAATCAATTCATGCTTACCTTCCCACCTGAAAGCAAAATAAACACGTTTGTAATAATTGCCCCTTCGTAGAGAAAAGGGATTTTAAAATAAGCTGAACGTGCTAAAATCATGACTCGCTGCATTTTCCACATCGACCTGGACGCTTTCTTCGTTTCTGTAGAGCGAACACTTAATCCGAATCTAATGAAAAAACCAGTAATTGTCGGGGGAGACCCCAGTCGGCATGGGGTAGTAGCTTCCGCCTCTTACGAAGCTCGCCCCTTCGGTATCCACGCAGGCATGCCATTATCCAAGGCCCATCATCTTTGCCCCCAAGCCATTTTCATCCAAGCTGATTTCTCTCACTATAGAGAGTCGTCGCAGAGATTTATGGAGATCCTAGCTGACTTCTCCCCCCACATTGAGCCTCTAAGTATTGACGAAGCATATCTCGACGTCTCCGGATATGAAGAACCATTTGGTTCTTCTCAGAAACTAGCCCTTGTTGTAAAGAAACGAATATATGAAGAGCTCAAGCTCACTGCCTCTATAGGAATTGCCACGTGCAAAGTGATAGCTAAAATCGCCTCTGATTTATGTAAGCCTAACGGATTGTTAGAAGTAGCACCGGGAGAAGAACATCTTTTCTTAAATCCTCTCCCGCTGGCTAAATTGCCAGGAGTGGGCAAAAAAACAGAGCAAGTGTTACAAGAAATGGGTATAGCCACCATAGGTCAATTAGCAACACTCCCTCTGGACACAATGAAAAAACGCTTTGGGAAATTTGGCACAGTAATTCATAGCTATGCCAACGGAATAGATGACCGAGAAGTAGAAGCGCCGGGGGGAACTAAATCCATTAGCAAGCAAACTACCTTCGCCAAAGATAACTCAGACCGTCATTATCTTGAGGCTAGCCTCCACTATTTATGTGACCATGTTAGTACAGAGCTCCGCTATCTGGATCAACACGCGAAGTGTGTAGTTTTGAAGCTACGATATACTGATTTCAAGACAATCACCCGTCAAGTTACCTTAAAAGAAGCAACCGATGTTAGTCATGTCATCTTTGACACAGCTTTGCAGCTACTGCGCAAAACTTTAACGCAAAAAGAGAAGGCAATCCGACTTATAGGCATTAAGTTATCAAGCTTATCTGGCAAGGAAAAGCAACTCTACATGTTTGACACCAGAATAGAGAAATGGAGACATTTGGATAAAGCCATCGCCCAGATCCGAAGAAAATATGGGGCATCATCTCTCAGGAAGGGTAAAGATATCTTCATCTAAACAGATATGGAGACAGTCTATTCCAATTGAATAATGAGCCTGAATAAGAGGGTTTCAGGCGACCCGGTTAATATTAACAAACCTTGAGATTTGTTGAAAGAGATTGGAACGAGCCTTAATCCGTGAGTGATAGATATATAGCAAAGCTAAGGGGGCATATGATAAATTGTCACCTAAAAGGTGAAAGGCATGAAAAAGAGAAGTACATTAGGGGTTACACTCACTGGAGGGCTTGAGGAGGAAGTAACGCCATGGGCGGGAGCAGCATTATTGGTAGAGCTGTAC
>JAGGZD010000118.1 GCA_021162245.1 Dehalococcoidia bacterium
GTGGTAGGGGGATTGGCAAGGCCATTGCACTGGTGTTCGCTGAAGCCGGTGTCGATGTAGTAGTGGCGGCCCGCACCGTGGAGCAGATTGAGGGAACGGCTAAGGAAATCAGGAAATTAGGCCAGCGTGCCCTTGCGGTTCCCACTGATGTTACCAATGCAGACCAGGTGGAGAATATGGTAAAAAAGGCTATCTCTGAGTTTGGCAAGATAGATATACTTGTTAATGATGCCGGCACAGGTTTTGCAAAACAGTTAATCCCCTTGCCTGGGGTAAAACTCCCTGCATGGGGAGAAGTAGGTGAACCAAATACTCCCATGAGCGAGGAGGAATGGCACCTCACCATGAATACCAATCTGACCAGTGTTTTCCTCTGCACCAGGGCTGTGGGTCCCTATATGATAGAGCAAAGAAAAGGCAAAGTGATCAATATCAGCTCTGTCAATGCGGACATGGGCATTGCTTATTACATAGCCTATAATGCCAGTAAAGCAGGGGTGAGTATGTTCACCCGCTGTTTAGCCCTGGAGTGGGCTCCTTTCAACATTAATGTCAATGCTATAGGGCCGGGGGATTTCCCCACATCACTCACGGCAAAAATCCATAATGATCCGCAGCTTAAGGAGCAATTGCTTCGCTGCATCCCTCTGGGCAGGACGGGAGACGTACGTGACCTGGGGCTACTGGCCCTTTACCTGGCTTCCGATGCTTCCAATTATATGACAGGCCAGACGATTTACCTTGATGGTGGTGAATTGGCGCTATCGCCGTCCTGAACACATTGTTTGTGTAATGGGGCTTTTTGAAAACTTCAAATCACCGAGCCTGCATGTGGGCGCCATTTAGCTTTAAATAGACCTGCACATCTACTTCACCACGAGTGTAAGCTTCATGCCAGCCCTTGGGGACAGGAGCCTTCCGATACCAGAGAATCCGTTCAGACTCAAGCAAGTTGCGTGGGCGCTTCATAAAGTCAGCAGCGCAGATAATCTTATGCCCGCTAAGGTGAGAAACGTGATCCAACCACTGCTCCCCCTTTCTGGAGCGCAACAAGTGGTGATCGAGAATTAATGTGTCAATCCCTCCAGCCAATTTCAAAGTCCTGTGTAGTGCCTTCTCTTGTTCTTCATGAGAAAGGGCAGGCAGATAAACAGGCGGACCAGATGCAAGCACCAGATTTGGTTGCCATTGAAGAATTTGCCTGATCGCCTTATCGTTGAGCATCTGGATATCTGAGGCATGCACAAAAACACCGCTCTCATCTTCGATGCGTGTCATCATTACCTCACCGCCACGATTGCTCTTCTCCCCATGGGGAACCGGCAGGGAAAAACTTAGAGGCCCGTCACCTTTTCCTTCAGCAATTGTCAGGCTGCGGTCAAGTCTTTTAGCCAGAGCCCTGGCACGATGAGATTGGTTAGCAGAAATGTTCGCTATTCCTTTCAGCCACAGCCTGGAGTGTTTCAGAGACTCAGCAACGCGTTCCAGCGATAGCTGGTAAGGGTTAGCATCGATCAGGGGAATGTGGTCTCCATGATAATGACTGATGACAACATCTGTGGCATCTTTTAAGGCTCTCTGGATTTCCATCCTGGTTTTTTCTGAAGCTGCGACCTGGACAGGATGTGGCAAAAGCCCATGTCGTCTGAATCCGAGGGCAACACCAGGGTCGATTACTATTTTGCGGTCACTTACCTGAACAACACAACATAGGCCACGAACGCCTAACGATTCGGCTCCAAGTATCTCTACTCGCACTACAAAGCCAATATTACACCCTTTACCTCCGATTATGATAACTTTATAATTGCAATGCGAGCAGAAAGGGAGAGGCGCAGGAAGAGGATCAAGAGAATTGAAACTGACTTAGTCAAGTTCGGCATCAGCACTGGCACAGTTAGAAACCTTATCTACTGCTATCCTGTTGGGCTTTTAGAAAAGCTTATAAGTACAACTGAGAAACGCCAATCCGAAGAGCCAGCCACCTACTTTCTAAATGGCCTTAAGAGGTCTAAAATCAAACATAGAATTCAGTATAACCCGACTGAAGATGAAGACACATAAATTGAAATGATAGTAATAAAATGTGCAAAGTGTAAGGGTAAAATCTTTAAATATCTCAAGATTGGCAAGGGGAGAATATTGCACTGCTGGAAGGGACGAATAGTAGAGGATTACAGCGCTCGGAATGGGAATGAAGTTAAATGCCAGTGCGGCAATCTGGTTGGAATCGATGAAGGAAAGTGGATTAAGATGAAACGGCGTTCGTTTATCTATTCAGGGACAAGGACAAAAGGGTAAAATATCCCCATGAAGCTTATAAGCGCTTGCCTGTTAGGAATTAAGTGCAGCTGGGATGGCACAGATAAAAACAGCGATGAAAATGCCATGAAACTTTTATCGAATGAGGTTTTGATTCCTGTCTGCCCGGAGCAACTGGGAGGATTAAACACTCCCAGGCCGCCTCAGGAAATTCAGGGTGGTAATGGCGAAGGTGTTCTTGACGGGAAATGCAGAGTGAAGAACATAAATGGTGACGATGTGACTGAGGAATTTCTCAAGGGAGCTAAGCAAACGCTGAGGATTGCCAGGCTATTTAAAGTCAGCCAGTTTATAGGGAAATCCAGAAGTCCATCATGTGGCTGTGGTGAAATATACGATGGCAGCTTCTCCAGTAAGCGGATCGCTGGCGATGGCGTTACCGCTGCGTTATTGAAAGGAAATGGGATTGAGGTTATCTCAGAGGAAGATTTGCGAGAGTGAGAGGAACTATAGATATTCTCCTGTGGACAGGTTGGGCCTGAAATAGAAAAAAGGTGCCACCCTTTCGAGGCGGCTATCAAGTGACATTTTTGCTGCATAATGAGGAACTTCCATCACTCTTTAGCCATATTCCTATGCGACAGTTGACAAAAGTATTATGACTCAGCAAGAAGCTACCAATTTGAAGAGCTCCGCCGTTTTTGTTTATGACTTCGACTTCTGGCTTAGGTAGGTCGGTGATTTTGACGAAGAAACCATTTGGCGTATATAACTCAGCATGCGTTCTAAATGCATCTCCAGCTTCGTGAAAAATTTCAAAAAGGATCTTACTTCCCATTTTGCATACCGTCATGTGAGCAGGATGTTCCATCACTATCCCAGCCTTTTTCCCATCTTTAGTAGGGTAGATACGTGTGCCATTGACTTTCGCCAAATACGTACCATCGGGGTGATAAATTGGAATTTGTGTTGTGTATCCCAAATGCTGCTTCTTGACTATGGATATCAGAGGAGTATCATCAAATTGCAGAATAACTGGCACATTTATAAATGTGTTTGTGGCCAAAGTCACAGTAGGAGTTTTTTTGTATATTAGATTTTCCATTATTACTCTCCTATTCTTAGAATTGCTCTCGATGTATTTCATTACTACTCTTGGCAGAGAGCTTTAATGTATCTGGCGAAGTCTAGTTTAGCCTTGGTTCAATGTCAAGGTATGGTTAACAAAAACAGAAATCGAGAAAGCGAACGTCTCCCGCCTAGTAGTATTAAACGCTCCGTCAACTTGTATTGGCCACCCACTAACCTCCACTGAAGGAGTTATGGCTATGGTAGAATAAAGAAAATGTGGCTGCTATTGTGTGGCGCGTTAGATACTGAGCTTTGCGCTGTTTTGTTTATTACGCTTATTGGCGTATCAGTAGCAGCCGTAGCATTAATATCGCTTCTTTTGAAGAATAAAGGGGGACCGCCTAAGATAAAAGGCTCTAAACTTAGCGATTTGAAGCCTGACAAATACCAGAGTGTGGGCTATGTGTTTCTAGCATTCTCTTTCTCTTTAGTCGGTCTTGTAGTTACTCTACTTTCCTCTGTAGTTACTGGTATCATCGTGCACATTTCTGGTTTTTGCTCGACTTGGTATATAGTAGCCAACGTACTGGCATGGATATCAGTGTCAATCATTCTGTTTCTCGTGTTAGCTTTTTTGTATGTTGGTGTCGGCCATCTCTTCAATATGACCATAATGTCAGATAAACCTAAAGGAACCCTATTGGGCGGGCTCCCTTGTAGCAAGTGCCTCCGCAAACTCGTGGTTTGGACTGGTAACGTCGTATCGCGTGGTCTTTTTCCACCCAAAGTAAAGCGGTAATAACGACGTTCCTTTGAAACAAGCAATCTGTAACAAACAGCCCAAAAGTACGATGCTGAGATTTCTGTGTATCATATTAGTAGATTAGGACACAGAGATGTCTGATTTATTGTACTTGCGAGTGGCTTAGTGGGGAAGAGGTGATGAGTACCATGCCACCAAGTTGCATTTGTTGTGATTATGATTTACATAGCTTCTGGTGATATTGAATATCTACTTCGTGACAAATTTACCAATATTCAGATGTTTAGCAAGGCTCACATATGGAATATCGAAGCTCCAATCTGTTACTTGTTTTAGTCTTCTCGCACCGCCTGGAAGTAGTTGTCCACCTCTGGTCCTAAACGATACGTTAACAATCCTCTTCCCGTAATCTTTTAACACTTTAACAGCTGGTACATAATCTTGGTCTCCAGATACTATTATTGCTATATCATATATATCTTTTAGTGTTATCATATCAGATGCTAGTTTGACGTCTACTGCCTTTTCTCTTCCTAATTGGTCAGTGAAAAGATTACACTTTATAGCTCCAGCTCGGCGAAATTCAATAGCTTTATGACGTGACCCAATGCCTTCCTGTATTTCAATCCACCCATGAAAACGTCGTTTCTTATTCTCTTCAAGTGTTTTCAACTGCTTAACAATTTCAATCATACGTTCATCTAGGTCTTCACCATCGAGTTTATCCAATTGGCTTTTATAATCTGCGTGTTTCGACAAAATCTTTCTCAAATTTTGTTTATCCTTTCCGGAAACCCGCGATGCTGTAATATCTGGCAAATGATATGGGAAAAAATCTAAAGTCTCAATAACATACCAATAAGTCCTTAATCTTTCCCCGTCTTTAACCGCTTTTTCAACAATCCAATCAAATAGTTGCGTCCAGTTAGCCGCTCTCGGCAAATAATGTGCTTGATTAAATTCATCAAATAATTTCACGATACAGTGTCTAAAATTCTCTCCGTCTACAAAAACACATGCCCTCATTCTCTTTGACCCCCAAATGACTTAGCGGCAGACACGCAGTCTGCCGCTAAATTAACTTTTCCTTAGGACGCACCTAAGTTACGATTTACATTATAAAAGCATTAACTCAAATCTGTCAAGTACTCGAATTGAATCATCTAAAATCGAACCGAAGGGTAGGTTGTTAAATCATATAAAATCGAACCGAAGGTATTTAAGATATGCTCTGGCTAGCGCTATAAAGGAGGTTAAGCCAGGCAATGGAGAGA
>JAGGZD010000055.1 GCA_021162245.1 Dehalococcoidia bacterium
ATTCATGACTAATGCTCCTCCTTCCATTTAGACACCTCCTTGCAAGATGCCTATTTTCTACTATTTTTCTCCGAAAGAGGACATTTCTATCGAGCTATCTGGAGGACATTATCATAGAGTTTCAACAGAGTTTTTATTTCTTTTCAAGAGTCCCGCTTCAGCCATTCTAAAATTTTATGGATTTCCTTCTCAACATTTTCAGGAATAGGCTCAGATATATGCGTAGCCAGAATTTCCTTTACTTTTTCGCTAGTTCTCTAATATCCATCGTTTTAGAGCCGACCTCTCGCCACATTTCAAAAGTGTCCTTATCACCAATCTTTGGCAACCGTGTCTCCATTTTATAATACTTCAGCGTATGCTTTTCACCTAATAAGTGCCCGCTGGGTCCAACTTTACTGATGACATCCACCACCAAAATATCATCACTCACCTCAAGCCCACGAGTCATTCTGAGAGCTGCCTCTATAATATCATTATCAATAGTTAATAGTTCCGGGCACATCAGATTCGCTGCATGTAATCCTCCTAACCCAATGATGATACCTGTTACCATCAAAATGGACATTGTAAGGCTCATCGCTCTCTCAAATCCAGCTTGAATGTCAGGGAATCTAGAGTCAGAACCTCCACTGGAAGATTATAGCGGCGAGCCAATTGAGCACAACCCATTTTGCACAATATCATATTCAGGAGTACCTACCGCTGCACTACCTGTTCTGAAATCAATGCTCCCAGCCGCGATTGCGTAAACCACAAGGCTTCCTGAGCTGGCGAATCCAAAAGATAACCAGTCTCGCTACATTCTCTGCATTACTCACAACTAATGTGCCTGCTACCGTAGCAGGCACTATTTCACCCATTCAAGGCATAGCCATAAACACAACAGAAATACCACCCCTGTAAGAAGAAATGTAGCGCGATCAGGCCACAAAACCATAGGGGGGGGGGATCTCTACCATAAATTAATAAGCACTAGTCATTTCCTAATATATCTTTCTCAGCATCTTTAAGAATCTGTTCCATCTCCTTGTGCACGGTCTCTTTAATGGGAGGAGCTTTGTGTGTGGAGAGTATCTCCTTCACTTTTGCCTTCGCCTTTTCAGTAAAAGAGCCTTTTGCCATCGGGTCGAGAATGAAAGTATCCGATAGTGTCTTATTCCATATTTCCTTTTTGAAGTGCTCCACGGTGTGCCTATCTCCCAAGAAATGCCCACCGGGACCGACTTTGTGAATGACATCCAGCGCTAACGTATCACCGTTTAGCTCGAATCTGCGTAAGTACGCACGAGCATGTTCACAAACTTCGGCATCAAGGACTAATTGCTCTAACGAGGCGCTCAGTGCCAGGTCTCTGGAGCCCAACCATGGAGAAATATCGGTGCGACCCATAAAAGACATAGCTACTTTCAATACATTTCGCTCAAAAGATAGAGAATCAAAAGGTGCTTCTTCCAACGAAATATCCGACACCAAATCTGGAATATTGTAGAACCTCGCCATCTGGGCAGCCCCAGCGCAAATCAAGGGGTATTCGGGCGCTTTATAATTAATTTCGCCAGTCTTCATATTCGCTGGTGCTGCTTCTGAAGTATAGATCATGGGAGCACCAGAATTGGCACACTCAACAATGACCAAGGCAGCGAGTTCTTCAGCATTTGCTACCGCCAGAGTCCCTGCTATTGTTGCTGGAGCAGTTGTAGCAGCTAAGACCATGGTCATAGGGGCAGTGGGAATTCCTGCCTTTGCCAGCACAACCATCGCTTCAGATGAATCCTTTTCAAATGTTAAGGGAGCAACAGGACAATGAATCGTTGAAAAAAGAGGTCTTTTTTTGAGCTCTTCTTCACCTCCAGCAATTGCAGCTGCCAATCTAATTTGCCATAGAGCTGTTTTCTCAGTCACGCAAGAACATTGAATATGCTTTCTGTTATTCTCAAACGAAATTGCTAAAGAGTACAGTTCCTGCAGCAGCGGAGCTACCTCACCAGGAATGATGGTAGGCCAGAAGAAATCAACCGTATCGAGATAATCACTTACTATGGCAAAATCCCTCAAATCAGAGCGAATTGGCTTTCTCCTCTTTCCAGTCTCAAAATCGTCCACAAATGGCGAAAAACCACTTGTGGCTAGAAAAGGAAACTCGCCTGCGGGAAGTTTGAGGTCACATTTCGGCTCCCGCGCACACAGAGTTATCCCTCCAGGCACTTTCCTAATTGCTTCTTCTACTAGGGAACCAGGTATCTTTACAATATCACCATTTACATCTGCCCCATTCTCCCCAAGCAACCTCCGCACTTTCTCACTTAGAACCTTAATCCCTGTTTCCTTTAAAATCTGTAAACTCGCCTCATGTGTCCATCCTATCTCTTCTTCAGATAGAAAAGTTAATACGCCTCTCATTTACTTTCCACCTCCTTCAAAATTGAAATTTTTCAGCTTATTTCCTATTCAAATATGCCTCCCCCATGTTTAACTTTTGACCAGCTCCTTTGCTTTCCCAACGGCAGATGGCGCATCAGGTGCATATCCATCAGCTCCTATCTTATCTGCAA
>JAGGZD010000069.1 GCA_021162245.1 Dehalococcoidia bacterium
GTGCTCGACGGAGTTGAAGATAAGCATGGAATTGTTACTGTAGCTACCACCAATAACCTGGAGTCGCTGGACAGGGCTATAAGCCAGCGCCCTTCACGGTTTGACTGCGTGGTGAAGATTCCTCTCCCGTCACTGGAAGAGCGAAAGGAACTACTTAGCCTGCTGTGTCGAAAAATACCTGTAGATGAGACCATCCAGGACTATATTGCCCGCAAGTCAGGGCACTGTACGCCCGCCCAGTTGCAGGAAGTTATCTTCAGCCTTGCAATACAGCACACGGACGAATTGCCCGACTCTCAAGCAACATATCTGAAGGTGAGTAAAAATGATATCGACGCCGCCATCTCGAAGATAAATGGCAGAAACAAATACCAGATTGGATTCACTATTCAGGGTAATCACAACGGCGAAAAGCCCGACCTTGCAGTAACCAGGAAACCGAACCAACGGACAATGGCTGTAGCCGAAGGGAGAAAAGTAGAGAATACTCAGGGGACCATTAAACGGACCACTCAACAAGAAACTGTGGAGTGGTTTTCCTGAAAATCTGCTGGAAAGCTGCAGCATTTTCCTCAAATCTTAACAGGATCCTAATAATCGCTTGCTACCATTGAACTATTACCAGCTAGTAATAAAATGCAGAAAGGAGGTAAATCAACAATGTGGCGAAAAAAGAAGCTTATCATCGCTGCGGTACTGGCTATTGTGGTACTGATCGGAGTTGCGGGAGGCTCAGTCCTTGCCCAGAACGGAAATGGAAGTGAGATCCAGTTTCAATCTCAACGTGCCGCCCTGTTAGACAGAGTCTGTGAAATCTACGAAGAGAACACAGGCACTACCATTGATCAGGAGGAATTAAGAGACGCCTTTGCCCAGGCTACGAGTGAGATGCAGAATGAAGCCATTCAAAACCGCCTTCAGAGGATGGTGCAAGAGGGCAGGATGACTCAAGGCGAAGCTGATCAGTGCCTCGAGTGGTGGCAGGCAAGACCTGACGTCGCGGCTAGATTTGGTTTACGTAATCGTCGTGACTAAACCCTGCTAAACATTTGGGCCTCCTAATAACCTGGTGAGCAGCAAGCAAGGGGATGGTTATATAACCATCCCCTTTATTATTAATAATTTCTTAACATTTGTGTTATAACATTAGTTAAATATGACGAATTGTCAGGAGGACTGGGCATGGCAGGCAAAAAAGTTCTGATAGTCGATGATGATGTAAAAACGGTGGAATTGGTCAAGCTCTACCTGAAAAGAGATGGCTACAAGGTTCTTACCGCTTATGATGGTGTGGAGGCTTTGCGGCTTGCCAGGGAGGGCCATCCTGACCTTATTGTCCTGGACCTGATGCTGCCCGATATCGATGGACTGGAGGTCTGCCGCACCCTCCGGGGTGAATCCGATGTATCGATAATTATGCTGACTGCAAGAACCACCGACGAAGACAAGTTAGCCGGCCTGGAGTTGGGAGCGGATGATTATGTGACCAAGCCCTTCAGCCCCAGGGAACTGGCAGCCCGAGTTCGTGCAGTGCTGCGGCGCTTGCCCGGCGAGCGTGGCCCTGCGGAAATTAAGCGCGGCGAGCTTACTGTGGACTTCGTCAAGCATAAAGCATTTCTTGCTGGCAAAGCATTGAAACTCAGCCCAACAGAATTCAAGCTACTGGGAATACTTGCCAGGGAACCAGGGAGGGCTTTTAGCCGAGCCCAGCTTATCGACGAGGCACTTGGCTATGATTTCGTCGGCTTTGACCGCACAGTGGATGTTCATATCCTCAACCTGCGTCGAAAACTGGAACCAGACCCCAACCACCCTGAATACATAAAGACGGTATATGGAGTTGGCTATAGTTTCCTGGGGAGCGAATAATGAAAGATAGTCTGCAGTTTCGCATCATGCTGGCTTTTAGCCTGGTGATACTTGTAACCATAGGTGCGGTATTTTTCTTTTTTGATCATGCTGCCAGAACTAAGATCCACAGCTTTGAAGAGAGTGTCGAGTATAAGCTCAAGGCGAGAGTAGCAAGTGGGCTATCCCGCTACTACCGTGCTCAAGGGAGTTGGGAGGGGGTGCAGCCTCTTATAGAACAATTGGGAACCGCTTCTGAACGGCGGATTATACTGGTCGATAATGAGAAAATAGTAGTCGCTGATTCTCAGGGAGACCTTTTAGGAAAGCCTTATGAGTCTGATTCACCGGGCATGATTTTACAGTCCCCTGGGAAACGAGGTCCCCTGGCAATGCTGTATATCGGTGAAGCAAAATCAGCTTCACTATATATTCTTTATAAGGCAATGGGTCATTTTCTAATCCTGGGAGCTTGTGTGGCAATTGCTATTGCCCTAATAATCACTTTTTTCCTGTCCAGTCGTATCTCAACGCCGATTTGTGCCCTTACGAAGACTGCCAGGAAATTAGGGCAGGGCGATTTCTCTCAAAGAGTACAGGTTGGAGATAAAACTGAAGTGGGAGAGTTAGGCATGGCTTTTAACTCCATGGCTGGCGACCTGGAGAAAGGTGAGCGATTGCGACGGAACATGGTAGCTGATGTTGCCCACGAACTGAGAACCCCTCTTTCTAATGTTCGGGGCTATCTGGAGGCAATTCGTGAAGGGGTGGTAAAGCCGGATGTCGCTGCTATCCGCTCTCTCGAGGAAGAGACAACTCTGTTGTCACGGCTGGTCGATGACCTCCAGGATTTAAGCCTTGCTGAAGCAGGTAAACTGAAGTTAATTTGCCAGACTGAAGACGTCGCTGAATTAGTCAACCGGACAGTGGCTGCGATGCAGGCTCAGGCGACAGCAAAAGAAGTATCATTATCCACTGACCTGCCACAGGGGCTGCCACTGGTTAACATCGACTCGCATCGGATTAGCCAGGTGTTGCGTAACCTCCTGGAGAATGCGCTTGCCCATACTGCTAAGGGAGATGCTATTAATGTAGCTGCTGCACAGCAGGGGGATTGGGTAGAGATAAGCGTAGCCGACACTGGTGAAGGCATTCCTCCTGGTGACCTGCCTAACATTTTTGAGCGCTTCTATCGGGTGGATAAATCTCGTGCCAGGGCTACCGGTGGCAGTGGACTGGGGCTTACCATCGCCAAACACTTGGTCGAGAGCCATGGCGGCAAGATTGAAGCCCAGGGCAAATCAGGAGAAGGCAGCCGTTTTTCCTTCACTCTTCCTGTCGCGTAGCGGAGTATGCTGTATGCGGCAGTGTACCTGCCGGGCTATGCCCTCGTCCTGATTATCAGGACAAGCAATGCGGCGACCAGGATAACAACCATGCTGAGCATTGCCCATAACAGCTGTGATGGAACGAGTGGTGTTTGCTCGGGTGGAGGTGATGATGTGGGGGGAGATTGAAGTGCTGGTAGCGTCGAGTTATCTGACTCGGTGGTGAAGACGTTAGTCACCCAGTCACCATAGCTGTTGGCATTGATAGCTCGCACCTTCCAGAAGTAGCTGGTAGAATAGTCCAACTCCCTGGCACATTCCCATGCGGTGGTTGGCAGGGCATCATTCTCGGTTAAGGCGACAACTACATCGTTAAATCCGCTATCTTTAGATAATATGAATTCGTAGCTGCTGGCATTGGCAACAGAATCCCAGGTGAAGACAGGGTTTAGCGCTATGCCGGTGGCACCGGGCGATGGAGACACCTGGCCAGCAGGTGATGACATGAGGGCAGGAGTAAATGACCATACGTTGGACCATGGGCTTTGCATGGGCTCGATAGCTCTTACTCGCCAGTAGCAGGTAATGCCGCAAGTCAGTTCCGGCGTAGTGGCACTGTCGGTGACCGTTATACAGGTATCATCGGTGCTCCCTGCCCATAGTATCTGGCAGGCATCCGAATCCAGGGAGATGCTTGCCTGGTACGCCGTAGCTTCCGATAGTTCTGTCCAGTGGAGGAAGAGGTTAGAAACATGGCAGTGGGAACAGGAATCAGTCGGGATTACGGCTTCGTCTTCCGGTGTATCGAGGCTCGGGCCGAATTTGCACATGGTATCTTGAAAGCGGTAGATAGCCTGGTTGGCAGTGTCTATGCTCCACAGCTCGTTTTGCTCGGCATTCTGCGATAGCTTGAGGTAGGGCAGAGAGTTGGGGAGAACTGTGGTCGGCTCGAACGCAGCACCAGTGGGCAGCCCATAGTTTACCCAGTCGAACTCAACTTCGTGGAGAACCGGCGTAAAGGGATTCAGCGAGCGTGTCACACCTCCGCTATTGTCACTGGCAGGCTCCGACCCAAGGGCATAAAGCGTTCCTTCGCTGCCTGTAGCCAGACCTGCAATAGTTTGCCCGTTACCCTGTGCTGTGATGGTTTCATCGAGCTGCCGCCATTTGGCGGAAGCACCGATGGTCCAGCGCCAGAGTCCGCTATCTGGCGTATTGCCGGCGGCGTAGATAATACCATTTTCCTCGAAATCAACATCGGCTATGACCTGTATATCACCGCCATCGATAGCCTCAGGAATTTGAGTAAAGTTGTCACCGCCATCGCTGGAGTAAGCGACCTCTCCATCTCTGCCGCCGACGAGGATGGTGTCTTTTCCTGCAATAGCCAGCATATTAATTTCAGAAAGGCCTGTATCCACCGGGTCCTGCCAGTCCCAGCCGCCGTCGGTGGTCTTGTTGATGTAGCCATCGGGCAGGGCAATATAGACAGTATCCTCATCGCTTACCACCATATCGATCACCGGGTCCAGAGTTCTGTGCCACTGCCAGGTGTTGCCGCGATTATGTGACACCGCCATTATATTGCCTCCTGCCTCAGCAGCATAGATAGTGGAATCGTTGCTGTAACTGCTGCTTAATCTCACGATGACAGCATTCGTGTCGGTGTCCATTACCAGCAGGCGTTCCCAGTACCTGCCAATCTTGTCACCAGCGCTGCGCCAGATGCCTTCGGGGCCTGAGAGGCTGCATGTTGTTATCAACAGGCTCTCGGCGTTGGGGGCAGGAGCGATATCGACAAGCTCGATTACGGTGTCTATAAGGCCTAGCTGACACCAGTTATCGCCATCCAGGCTTGCCGAGACAGCGCTCTCGTCCAGCGCGTCGCCGGGACTTTGTGAAGTGACGCAATAAGCAATGGAGCCGTCGGGGTCCCATGAAACCAGGGCGTTCCCGGGTCCCGTGGGCGGCACGCTCGCTGTGTACCAATTCAGATGTTGGGCAAATGGATCCTCGGTTCGCCGTACCTGGACGGTGAATGTTGCCGTAACCGGGTTCGCATCGCCGGCAAGCAGTGTGCCCACGTTTAGTGTGCCGTGGTAGCAGATACTGGCTATGTCGATGTCCGTGCCGCCGTTCACATCCAGCCGATTAGTGGTGTCCTCGTCAATCAGGTAAATATCATCGCCGGCATCCGGCTCACAGTCATAACTCACAAACAATCTCCGTGATGCTTCGTCTTCACTGGAGTAATCCGATGGCAAAGCGAGCGACGACTTTACTGGGGCAATGCCTGCGCCGTCGCCCGCCGTGGCGAGCTCCAGTGGATAGTCGTCGAAGTTATCCCATGACGTGCTATCGTTATCGGTGTCGCGTTCACCGAGGCAGAGCCAGGTGCATTGCTGGTAGGGAGCAGCGACGTCACCAGCGGTGGATGCCACTACTATAAGTGTCGTGTCATTCTGATAATCGGGTGAGTAGGCAATCGCCGATATTTCAGCGCCGATGTGTAACGGGTCGATAGCCAGGTTTTGATTCTCCCAAGAGGTCCACATTGAACCCCCATGAAGCACCCATAGCTGCCCTGTCGTGGAGTCATCGCCCCACTCGGCTGTACCCACGGCAATTTCTCTATAAGATTTTCCGTTTTCGGTGTACCTGGCAGATATAGCGATCGCCTGGATATTCCCTGTAAGACCGGGCATATTGCTGTCTTCCCAGCTCTCGCCGCCGTCGAGAGATACGTAAACTGCGCTGCCGCTGTCGGTCACCGTAGCAACTATCCCCTCGTTATCCGGGGCGACCGCGATTTTGCAGGCAGGCAAATCAGCTCCGGCCTCGGACAGGGCAGAGCTGATTTTCTCCCAGCTCATCCCCGCATCCAGCGAGCGGTAGACTTCTGAGTTCTCGCTGTCTATGGCATAGAGGACGCCATTCTGCCCGATTGCAATATCGCTGACCTCCGATGGGCTGACCACAATGTTGTCGGCCATTCCAGGTGAATCGACCTGCTCCCATTCCAGTGTTGCTGCATCTGCCCGGAATGGCTTCGACGCAAACATGGCGGATAGCAATAATAGTATAATTAGTGCACAGGGCCACTTTGTGTTCATGGCTTTATTTTAATGGTAAAATGTTAATTTCTTGTTAAATTCGCAGGCTTTCTGAATCTTTTAGAGTGTACAGGGAAATTAATAACTTCTTAACAATTACCTGTCATACTACATGGCATGGAAGAGCCTGTGTTCCCGTTGCCTGTTACGGTAACAGAAAAGGATGGATAAATGAAAATGAAAGTACTGAATAAAATAAAAACATTGATGAGAAAGAGAATATCAAAGATAGTGCTGGCTGTGGCACTGTGCGGAGTCGCTGCCGTCCTGGTAAACGGTGCTTTTAAATCAGACTCCGAACCAGCGCTGGAGAGCAAGCTAGCCACCGTGGAGAGGGGAGACCTCACAGTAGATATCACTGCAGCTGGCAACCTGGCTTTATCTGTCGAGGAGGACCTGGCTTTTGAGATTGCGGGTACGGTAGAGGAAATCATGGTGGAGGAAGGAGATTCTGTTGAAGAGGGACAGGTGCTGGCCACACTGGACACAGCGGAATGGGATGAGGAGCTAAGCGTGCTGGAGCGTGGGCTGCTTCAGGCAGAGATAAACCTGGATAATGCCAAACTTGCCCTGGAGAACGCTGAGGAGGAAACCACCACCACTTTTACCGGGGGTATTTGGGGAACAACCACCGATCCCAAGGAAATCGATATAAAAGAACTTCAGGTCGAGCTGGCTGAGTTGGCTCTCACGGACGCACAGAAAACGCTCGAAGAAGCTCTTGACGCCAGCCCGGAAATCACGGCTCCCTTTGCTGGCTTTATTACGAAGGTATATGTTGAGGGTGGTGACGAGGTATTAAAGGGAACGCTGGCTGTACAGCTTGCCGATCCCAGCAAGTTCGAAGCGGATATCCTGGTCAGCGAGATGGATATCTTTCAGGTGAAACTGGGAGGAGAAGCCATGGTTCAGGCAGACGCTATGCGGGAGTTGTCCTTTCCTGCTGAGGTAACTCATATAGCGCCAACAGCTACCATTCAGTCGGGGGTGGTGAATTATGCAGTAAAGGTGGAACTACAGCCCCTCGATACGATAATGCATGAGGGTGAACAGGCGAAGCAGATGCCTGCGGCAATGCCCGAAAGCTTTCAGCTCAGGGAAGGATTAACCGTTACCGTGAACATAATAGTGGATGAGAGAGAAGATGTCTTGCTGGTACCCAACATAGCAATTTCTAGCTCTGGTAAGCAGGCCTGTGTTCAGGTGATGTCATCGGATGGCACAATTGAGGAACGCATCATAGCGACCGGCATCAGCAACTGGCAATACACTGAGGTAACCGATGGACTAAGCGAGGGCGAAGAGGTAGTTATCCCGGAAAGCGGTGCTAACACAGCGATGGCCAACGAAAAGCAAGAAGATGCAAAAGGAAACCCGGGGAGGATGCCATTTAGAAAATGATCCAGCTACATGATATAACCAAAGTTTATCCCATGGGCAAAAGAGAGCTGACTGTACTCAGGGGAGTAAACCTCCATATTAAACAAGGCGAGCTGGTGGCGATTATGGGCCCCTCGGGCTCCGGCAAGTCAACTGCACTCAATCTTATTGGTTGCCTGGATAGACCAACTTCAGGTAGTTATTACCTCGAAGGCAAAGACGTGAGCCGCCTCAGCCGCCAGGAACTAGCCAGAATCAGGGCGCATAAGATTGGATTTGTCTTCCAGACCTTTAATCTGCTACCCCGACTATCAGCTCTCGACAACGTAGAGCTGGGTATGCGGTATACCGGTGCCGTTGACCGGGGTATGGTTAAAGAAGCCTTGGACAAGGTTGGCCTCGCCGACCGTGCCAGCCATAAACCTGCAGAGCTTTCGGGTGGAGAGCAGCAAAGGGTTGCCATTGCCCGTGCCCTGGTGAAACATCCTCCTCTTATTCTGGCTGATGAGCCCACCGGCAACCTGGACAGCCACGCTGGCGAGGAGATAATCACCATACTCACCTCTTTACACGCCGAGCAGGGCGTTACCCTGCTCATGGTAACCCATGATGCCAATATTGCTCACCATTGCCAGCGTATCATACATTTCAAGGATGGACAGGTAGTATCGGAGGAAAAGGCATGAAGAAATGGCTTGAGCCTTTATTCAGTGCCTGGGTAGGGGTGAAGATGCACAAGCTCCGTAGTTCTTTGACCATGCTGGGAATTGTCATTGGCGTGGCGGCCGTTATCGCACTGATGTCCATCGGCAGAGGCGCTCAGGCAGACATTATTTCAAATATCGAAAGTATGGGGAAAGACCTTATTACCATCAATCCCGGGTCGGAGACCGGGGACAGCGAAGGTATTCTCACGCTGGAGGATGCTACGGCAATAAGCGAACAGGTGCCATACGTAGATGCCATGGCTCCAACCTACTCGACATACCTGCCACTGGCCGCTGGCTCAGAGAATACGGGTGCTTCGGTTATCGGGACAACTCCCGATTACCAGCGGGCACACAACCTGGAATTTACCAATGGGGCTTTCTTCTCCCAATATGACTACCAGCGTGGTGCGAAGGTAGCCGTGCTCGGCTCAAATGTAAAAGCGACGCTCTTTGGAGATGACGACCCTATAGGGCAACAGATGCGGATGGGCAACATTATCATGCGCGTTACTGGTGTGCTGGAGAGCAAGGAAGGCACGTGGGACGAATGGTTTGACGACTGCATCATGGTTCCACTAACCGCTCTGCAGCAAACGGTGGCACAACCACGAACGGCACAGGGAGAGCATGAGGTATCGTCCATAGGTTTAACGATAAGCGATGGAGAGCAGACCGACTATGTCACTGAAGAAATCACCGTACTGCTTCGCTCACGCCATCAGCTTATTACCTCGGACGATGATGATTTCCAAATTTGGTCCATCCAGGAGATAACCAGTACTATCTCGGAAGCAATAGGCATATTTACTGTTTTCCTGGGGGCTGTTGCGGCGATTTCACTTCTGGTAGGCGGCATCGGTGTGATGAACATAATGCTGGTATCGGTTCTGGAGAGGACCAGGGAGATTGGCATTCGCAAGGCACTTGGCGCTAGGGAACGGGATATATGGGGTCAATTCCTGCTGGAAGCTGCGTTTCTATCCTTTGGAGGCGGCGTGATAGGAATTGCCCTGGGCTGGACGACATCGTCTCTGGTAGGAAGATTTATAGAAGAGGTAAATCCCGTGGTTAGTCCGGATGTTATTGTACTGGCCATTTCGGTATCGGTTGGTATCGGCCTATTCTTCGGATTTCTCCCCGCCTGGCAAGCCTCCCGCCTCAATCCTGTTGAAGCGCTCAGGGCTGAATAGTGCTTGTTGGGCGTGAATCTTCCCGCTATCCCGAAGGCGTCGATTGTGTTCGCAGGAGCACTGGTTATCAGCTGGGGTTTGATTACCGCCATTCGCGCATTCCGTCAGTGAACAGGGTAATCTAGGACGGAGATATATGATTTAGACAACGATAAAGACTAATAGAGCAACAAAATCCATTTTAAGTAGCCTAGTTTTATACCATCTTATCAAGACGAGCGATTCTGCCCTCGGCAAGCAGATAATCATATACTCACACGAAACACTACTATCGGTCTTTGTCTTGAGAGCCCTTTTTCGTCTGCATCATCATTCCCCGCAACCATTTAAGAGCTTCAGGGTCTTCCTCCCAGAATTGCCCCCAGTCTTCCCAGTAATAATAAGCCTCATTAGCACTTCCTATTGCGACCATATCAGGGTTCGCTGTTTTAGACAGACGGTGCCTGGTCTTCAGGAGTTCTTTCGCTACCAGGGGCAAATACTCCATAGCTTGCTGAAGCGCTACGCTCGCCTTTTGTTGCTGCCCTAGCTTGAAAAGAGCCAGGGCTCGCCCATAGATGGTCTCTGACATCATATCGCCGGGGTAATGTTCGGTAATATCAAGGGCATCCTCGAATCTGCCCAGTTTGAACAATGCTTCTACGGCCATGGCTCGAATTCCTTGATTATCGTTCGGGTTTAGTGAGAGCAACTCCTGGAATAATTCAAGTGCCTCCTCTACTTTCCCAAGGTTGTATGTGTCTAAGGCTAATCCACGAAGGCATCGCAGAAATGGCCTGTTCTCCAGCCATCCCCATTCCAGGCTGTCTTTCCCTGGTTGGAAATCTTGCGGAAATGCCTTGTGTCCAATACGACCGGCCTGGCTCCATAAGTCACGAGCTTTATCCAGTAAATTTTGCTCTGATAGAACCAGTGCCAGATGGTGAAGCGCATCCAGGTGATCAGGCATCTGAGCGAGTACCGCTCGGAAAACTCTCACGGCTTCATCCAGGTTGCCTTCTTCGTATAGCTCACATCCAGCGTGAAACTGGTCCATTAAGCCATCATATATATCCGGATAGACGAAGCGCCATTCGTGTGGAGCCACTCGAGATAACTTTAGCATAAATCCCCTCCTTGACTTGAATCTCCCTGATGGTTGCCACGTGCTCAGTAACCTGGGGGGTTCGAGGAGTTACTGGATTCTTTCTGCCCAATGATAGGGCTACAGTTCATAACATTAAAGGATGGCTAAGCATTGCTTTAGCTCATAATCAGTTACCTGGCTGCAGAATCGATCCCATTCCACTTTCTTATTCTCAATAAAAACATTAAATAGGTATGGCCCTAATGTTTTTTTCACCAGTTCGCTGCTCGCAGTGAGCTCTATGGCTTCATATAAGCTTCTTGGGAGTGCGTTTATACCCTCTTCTTGTCGCTCTTGTTCAGTCATTTCAAAAACATTTCTTCCCAGAGGTGGTGGTGGGTCATATCCTTTTTCAATTCCTTCCAGCCCAGCAGCCAGTAAGGCGCTGAAGGCTAAGTAGGGATTACAGGCAGGGTCGGGCGATCTGAATTCGATTCTAGTGGAGTTTTCTCTCCCCGGCTGGCATTCAGGTATTCTGATTAAATCAGCTCGGTTCTTACGTGCCCAGGTAATGTATACAGGTGCTTCATAGTTTGGCAGGAGGCGTTTATAGGAATTTACCCACTGGTTAGTAATAGATGTAATCGCAGGTGCGTGTTTTAGTAACCCGGCAGCAAAATGCTTGGCTATTTTAGATAGATGATGTGGTTCCTTTTTATCAAAGAAGCTGTTACTGCTGCCTTTGAATAATGACATGTTGACATGCATCCCGGTGCCATTCACGCCAGCCACAGGTTTGGGCATAAAAGTAGCATAGATACCATGCTGCTGAGCCACCTGTTTGATCACCAACCGGGCGGTCATTACATTGTCTGCCATGGTCAAAGCGTCGGCATAACGTAAATCTATCTCATGCTGACTGGGAGCGCCTTCGTGGTGGCTAGATTCTACTCCAATACCTATTTGTTCCAGGATAGAAATCGTTTCTCGTCTCAAATCTGTAGCCGTATCGGCAGGAGCCGAGTCGAAGTACCCAAGCTGGTCCAGAAACTCTGGTGTTTCTGGACTTTGAAAGTAGAAATACTCTAATTCAGGACCAACATGGAATGTATAGCCCATATCCATAGCTTTTTTCAGGGTTTTTTTAAGTATGTACCTGGGGTCGCCTTCGAATTGTTTTCCTCCAGGCCAGTAGATATCACAAAACATTCTGGCTACAGATTGATGTTTTTCTGAATGCCGGGTGAGAATTTGGAAAGTATAAGGGTCAGGCAAAACTACCATATCACTTTCATCAATACGTGCAAACCCTTGAATGGATGAGCCATCAAATCCACTGCCGGATTGCATAGCTCCCTCCAACTCTTTAAGGGTAATAGTAAGGCTCTTTAAAAATCCCAGGATGTCGGTGAACCACAACTTTATAAACCCGATATCTTGTTCCTTAGCTATCTTAAGAACATGATTAGTTGCCTCAGCACGATCTCTGGCGGTCATTGTTCCTCCCAATTCTCATAGCAATCCGCGTCTATCAAACCACAAATAGGAGCCGAAGTCAATTGGATGTGCTGGCTGACCACATAGGTAACACTGAACTATGGGTTTTAGCAAATTCCTTTTCAATATACTCCACAGGGGTAAGATAGACAAGAGACTGATGAGGGCGGTTGAAGTTATACTCAACAAGCCATTCGGTTAACAAGGGGTTGAATTCTTCGAGGTCTAAAGATAGATTAGAGTTGTAGAGCCATTCATACTCCAATGTCTGGTTAAACCTTTCTATCTCAGGGTTATCCTTAGGGGTTTGGACTCTTGAAAAGTGTCTTTGAATACCTAATTTGGTAGAGGTTTTTTCAAACTCTAAAGCGAACTCACTACCATTATCTGTCTGCAAGTTTTCTATGGGTTGAGCAACAAGATAACGGAGGCGATAAAGAAAATCTGCTGCAGACCTTGAACTCTTGTTCTTGTACATTCTGGCATACCCTAACTTACTGCCATGGTCCACGGCAGTCAAGATATATCTTTTGAGATTACCCCAGTAGA